>JAFNZQ010000047.1 GCA_017382775.1 Spirochaetaceae bacterium | reverse complement strand
ATGTCTTCCGCCACAGCTTCGTCGACATTTTGAATTTCAAAAATTTCGCTTTTGGTATTCTCTTCCGCCACTACAACTTGGGTAACGGGAGCCGGTTCATCCGCCGGTTGGGGAGGAAACATTTTAATGTTGAGGTAATATCCTCCGATGATTATGGCTGTGGAAGCAACGATAAATGCTATGGTATTTTTATCCATTTTTATTCTCCTTCTTCGGGACAGGATCAAATCCGCCTTTAAAAAAGGGATTACACCTTAAAATTCGCTTGGTCGTCAAAAAGCCGCCTCGGAAAAATCCGTGAGTCCGAAAAGCCTCATGGGCGTAATGGGAACATGTGGGGTAAAATCGACAACAACGGGGCAACATGGGTGAAATCACTTTTTGATAGCCTTTGATGAGAAAACAGGCAAAGATCACGGCAGGATTTTTCACTTTAACAGTCCTGATTTTTTTAACAACAAATCAAACTGATTTACTCGTGTGTCAAAACGGTCGGAATTGGGATAGACCAAGAAAACCAAATCGTTTCCCGGAGGCAAAATCGACATGTATCGCCGAAAAACTTCGCGACTGATTCTCCGAGATTTATTACGAGATACGGCATTACCGTAATGACGCGTAAAGGTGAACGCAACCCGATTCATCAAAAGAGAATTTGACAGAACAAACAATTTTGCCCCGTTCACGGAAAACTTTTTCCCATCCTTAATTACAGCACGAATGCTGCGGTTCTTCGTCAAACGCTGTTGGCGTGAAAAAGAACCTGTTTTGACACCTTCAGAGAAAATCAATATTTCTTCTTTTCATCCGAAACTGTTAATTTCCAACGACCTTTTGCCCGACGGCGTTTCAGAATAAGCCTTCCGCCACGAGTTTTCATCAATGCACGAAAGCCAAAACGGCGATTTCGTTTAACACGACTGGGTTGATATGTACGTTTCATGGAACACTCCTATGAATTATAGTCTTTTTGGTTTTATGATTATATATTAAAACAAAAATTGTGTCAAGGGATTTTTGGCGAAAAACCGTTTATTTTTTTTCGTCGTCGGTTTTGTATAAAATCGGACGCAACACTTTTAGGAGAAGATCCTTGTTTCGGAAGGCTTGGGGATTGTCTTTATCCAAAAAGCAAATGGGATACAGTTGGGAAATAAGACCTTTTGTGTCAAAATCGGTGGAGGCGGATTGAAGCTGCAAAATTTTTTCATGCTCGGTGCGTTGGGGATTTTCTTGGGCGGTCCAAAGAGGTTCGTCCAGTCGTTCACCCTGACGGGCGCCAATAAATTCGATTTTAATATCCTTGTCCACCTCGTAGCCGGAAAAACGAATGAGCTGTTCGGCAATGTCAACCACACGAAGAGGCTCGCCCATGTCCAAAAGGTAGGAAAATCCGTTTTGACCAATTCCGCCGGTTTTCAAAACCAGGGAGCAAGCCTCGGCAATGGTCATGAAATAACGATGCATTCGCGGATCGGTGACGGTTACGGGACCGCCGGTACGAATTTGGTCCATAAACAGTGGAAAGACAGAACCACGGCTGCCGAAAACGTTTCCGAAGCGAACAAACATATAGTCCGCATTTTTCGCGTACTTGGACGCTTCCATAACAATTTTTTCACAAAGCATTTTCGAAGCGCCGTACACGGAAACAGGCTCCACCGCCTTATCTGTGGAAATAAGGACGAAGCGTTTCACTCCGGCGGCCAAAGATGCATCCACCAAATTTATGGTTCCGAAAACGTTATTTTTTATGGCTGCCACGGGATTTTCCTCCATGAGAGGAACGTGCTTGTGGGCGGCACAGTGGAAAATAACGTCCACATTCATTTGAGGCAACAGCCAGTGAATGTAATCTCTGTCGGTAATATCCCCGATGATTGGAACGATGGATGTTTTTTCACCCACGCCTTCACTTTGCAAAACATGCAGCTGACGATTTATTTCGTAAATGGAATTTTCACCGTGACCAAAAAGGTACAAACGGTCAATTCCTCCGGAGAGAAGTTGGCGAGAAATTTCCGCACCCACAGTTCCGCCGGCACCGGTAATTAAAACTCGTTTTTTACGCAGATAGGACAAACTTTCTTTCAGCGGAATTGTGATGGCTGTTCTACCCAAAATGTCCAAGGGATCGATGGCACGAGTTTGAATTAAGTGAACATCCCCATCCAGAATTTGGGAAATACGGGGCAAAATGGATATTTTGGAGAAACCGGCTTCCAAAAGTTTGTTGTAAATATAACGGATTTTTTCGTTGGACGCACCGGGAATGGCAATCAAGGCTTCATCCTCACTGCCGTGTTGAAGAAGATGTGCCATGTCCAGCGGCCCGAAAACGGGAATTCCGTCAATTTTTTTTCCGATGAGGTCCGGATCATTGTCAATGAAAGCGCCAACGGTGCCGAAAATTTTCTTTTCAGCCAATTCTCGGGCAATACCCTGCCCCGAGACACCTGCTCCGACTATAAAAATTTTTTTTCGTGCCGCTTCTTTCATTACGAAAATTGTACCAAACAAAGGCTTTTTTGTCAATTACTTTGCTGAAAATTTTCGCAAAGATTTTTTTCGCGGATTTTTCCTACTTCACGACAAAGTTCAATCTGTCTCCACCGTGGAAGCCGGCCGTTACAGTCTGCCCTTCCCGCAAGGTTCCTGCGAGTAAAAGCCGAGAAAGGTCGTTTTCCAAAAATTCCTGAATGGCACGTTTCAGCGGTCGCGCTCCAAATTGGGGGAGAAATCCCTTGTCGCACAGGAAATCCATGGCAGAATCTTGTATGTCCAAGGTGATTTTTCGTTCCGCCAGTTTATTTTTCAAAGCTTGGATGCGACTTTCGGCGATTTTACGGATATTTTCCTTGGAGAGCCGCGAAAAGGTTATAATTTCGTCAATGCGATTCAAAAATTCCGGGCGAAAGGAAGTTCGCAGAATTTCGTTCAGTTGGCTTTTAATACTTTGGGTGTCGTCGGTTTGCAAAATAAGGTCGCTACCAAGATTGCTGGTCATGATGATGATGGCATTTTTGAAATCCACGGTGCGTCCTTGTCCGTCGGTCAAACGGCCGTCATCCAAAAGTTGCAAAAAGACGTTGAACACGTCGGGATGAGCCTTTTCGATTTCATCAAAGAGAACGACACTGTATGGGCGACGACGTACCACTTCCGTAAGTTGGCCGCCTTCTTCGTAGCCCACATAGCCCGGCGGTGCTCCGATAAGTCGTGTGACCGAAAATTTATCCATGTATTCCGACATATCAATTCGGGTTACGGATTTTTCATCGTTAAAAAGGAAGTCCGCAAGGGTTTTTGCCAATTCCGTTTTTCCCACACCGGTGGGACCTATGAATAAAAAGCTGCCTAATGGCCGATTTCCGTCGTTCAATCCGGCGCGATTGCGACGAATGGCATCGGACACAGCCACCACCGCATCATCCTGGCCAATCACACGTTTATGCAAATGCTCTTCCAAGTGAAGATACTTCTGTCGTTCCCCTTCCAGCATTTTCGCCACCGGAATTCCCGTCCACAAAGAGACGATTTTGGCAATATCCTCCTCGCTGACTTCTTCCCGCAAAAGCCTTCTTGCAACATCGGAAGATTTTCCGGCCTCGGAGGAAGAATTTAATTCCTCCAACTGCTTTTCGATTTGGGGGATTTTACCGTATTTTATTTCCGCGGCGGCATTTAGGTTGCCTTCACGGGTAAATTTAATTTCGTCAGTGTGAAGTTTCTCCAATTGAGATTTCAAGTTGCGAATTTCGTCGATTTTACCCTTTTCGTTTTCCCATTGAAGTTTCATGGCTGTGCAAGTTTCCTGCACTTCCGCCAGTTCTTTCTCCAACTTCGCCAGCCTTTCCTTGGATGCGGGATCATCCTCCTTGGATAAAGCCTGTTTTTCAATGTTCAGTTGAAGCATTTTTCGCATAACCTTGTCCAATTCCGTGGGCTGACTTTCAATTTCGATTTTAAGATGACTTGCGGCTTCATCCACCAAATCGATGGCCTTATCGGGAAGAAAACGGTTTGTAATGTAGCGATTGGAAAGAACCGCCGCCGCCACCAAAGCTTCATCCCGAATGCGAACACCGTGATGAACCTCGTATTTTTCTTGAATGCCACGCAAAATTGCTATTGTGTCTTCAACTGTGGGTTCAGAACAATAAACTTGTTGAAAACGCCGTTCCAAGGCGGCGTCTTTTTCGATGTATTTACGGTATTCATCCATTGTTGTGGCGCCGATTGCTCGCAACTCACCACGGGCAAGGGCCGGTTTCAGCAAATTGGACGCGTCGGTGCCGCCTTCCGTGGAACCGGCACCCACCAAGGTATGCAATTCGTCTATGAACAGGATGATTTTACCGTCGGAATTTTGCACCTCGTTGATGATGGCTTTCAAGCGTTCTTCAAACTCGCCGCGAAATTTTGTTCCGGCCAAAAGGGCACCCAAGTCCAAGGCCAAAAGCCGTTTGTCCCGCAAACTTTCCGGCACATCACCGGAAACAATGCGGCGTGCAAGGCCTTCCACGATTGCGGTTTTGCCCACGCCGGGTTCGCCGATTAAAACCGGATTGTTTTTTGTCCGGCGACTTAAAACCTGCATGACGCGACGAATTTCCTCGTCTCTGCCAATTACGGGATCGATTTTTTCCTGTCGTGCCAAAGAAGTTAGGTCGCGACAATATTTTTCCAGGGAATTCATGGCGGCTTCCGGATCTTGGGAATTTATTCGAAAGGCACCCCGTACATCCTGTATGGCTTTCAAAACGGATTTGGTACTTACTCCGTAATTCCGTAGGATTTTGCCGCTTTCGGTGATGTCGGATTCGCAAAGAGCCAGCAAAATATGCTCGCCGGAAATATATTCGTCCTTCAAATCCGTGGCGTATTTTTCCGCTTTGGCCAAAATTTTTTGCAACAAATCCGAACAGTAAATTCTCGTGTTTCCGGTGACTCTGGGAAGAGAACCGATGTATTTGCTCAAATCGGCTTCAATGGAGTCGGAATTGACACCGATTTTTTGCAACAAACGGGAAACAATGCTGTCTTCTTGACGTAAAATTTCTGCGAAAACGTGTTCAGTGGTTATTTCGGCGTGATCCGCTGCCTGTACCGCGGTTTGTGCCCGAGACAGGGCTTCTTGTGTTTTTAATGTAAATCTTTCCGTATCCATAAAGACAATTTACAAATTTTTGGGAGAAAGGTCAAGTTTTTTTAACTTTTTTTCAATCCTAGCCGGACTCAAAATAAAAGTCTTCGTCCATCTTTTCGCCCCGCTCCAAAATAAAAATGACACCTTTGAATTTGCTTTGTTGCAGATATTGGGCGGCGTAACTGTCCTTTACGGCAAAGGCCACAACTGTGGTTAATTCGGAAAAAATGTCCGCTCCGATGTCTATGCAACTTTCCGGAAGAAACACAAAATTAAGGCTTGTGCACCGAGCAAAGGCTTGTGGTCCGATGATGGAAACATATTCGGGGAGAACAACCGTGGCAAGGGAAGTACAATCCGCAAAGGCGCTCCATCCGATGGAAACAACGGAATCCGGCATATGAACATAACGCAAAGATGTCATTCCGCAAAAGGTATAATCGGGAATGTAAAGCATGCTTTCCGGGATGATCACTCCCACGAGAGCAGTACAATTTTGGAAAATTCCGTTCCCCATTTCCGTTAAATCCGGCGGGAGAATCACCTTCGTCAGAGATGTACATCCGCGCAGGGCATACTCACCTATGCCGTAGGTAACAGGCGGAAAACTGATAGAGGACAGGGCGGTGCAATTTTCAAAGGCAGAAGGTCCCACAGAGTTAAGCATTTCCGGCAAATCAATTTTTCGCAAGGAGTTACTTCCCTTAAAGGCGTTTTCGCCGATGTAGGTATAATCGTAGGGAATGGTAACTTCCTCCAAAGGACTGTTGGCAAAGCATCCCACCCCCACGGATGTTACCACATATTCATCTAAAATTGCAGGCAAGGTAATCACCCGTTCAGAACCTAAAAATGTATCAATTTCCGCAGTTCCATCCTTTTTCACATGGTAGGAATAATTCATGGAAAAGCCACGTTTTTGAGCAAAAGCACTTGAACACAAAAGTAAAAAAACAAGGATTAAAAAAATCTTATTTCGCATTTATTCTCCTTTATACTTACTGATCTGTTACCATATTTTAACACTTAAGGACACTAAATTGTTACAACCGCTTTTGTAGACCTGCCCATTGTGAACCACCTTGTCCACAGGGGAAAATCCCGAATTGGGATAATCCGTCAAATTACGGTAGTAAAACACATAGCTCAAACCCAATGTAATGGGAATTCCGATGTGACGCATATTGTAGTCCGCGGAAAGACCGAAGGAATATATCCACTCGTAGGCACCGTCTTTCAAAAAGTCCTTGTTACCCAGTTGATCGTAGGTCCAAATTTCCGTAAATGTACTTCCGCCGGTGGTCAGCCCATGACGGAGCATACGGAATTGCGCTTCACCGGTTAGGAACCAAAATGGCATTGCGGTAAATCGGACTTTCAACTCGTCGGAATTGGGAAAAAGCGGATAACCGATTCCCTCTCCGTGATTGGTGTAACCGGTATTTACCGGATGATCATACCAGGGAACTTCCGTGGGTGCGTGAGTGTACATATATGGCTCAATTTTCGTGTATTGCACAATTATCGACGAAAAGGGAAGCCCCGGAATATGGCTTCGCAATCCGGTTTGCCAGGAGAAAATGTTGCGTTCCCGATGAAAAAAGTCCGAGGTTTGCAAATTCACTTCATCCAAGAAAATATTGAAGTAGGCTCGCAAATATTTGGGAACGTTCAATCCCAGGGAAATTCCGATTTGCATATTATCGAAGTCGCCGATGAGGTTTTGATAAAAAAACTGGAAATAACCGGGATTCAAATAGCCCAATTCCATCCGTTTCGGTAAAATCACCGAAGAATTAAGGGCCAAATAAACCCACTGTCCGAAAAACAATTCTATGGTACTTGCCACATAATTGTTTTGAAAATCCCATGCGGACTTTTTCTCACCATCGGAAGTGCGTAAAAATTCCGTTGTTCCGGCAATCAAGGAAATATTCATCCATGACACGGGATGAAAGTACAAATCCACAGCCATAAATGGACCGGCGGAAGTGGACAACATTAAATTTCCGTCACCGATTCCCCAATCACGTCGAATGCGAGAAAAATTGATTCCAACCTTTCCGTCCCAAAAGCCCAGGGATAATTCCGGAAGAAAGCGAGCCCCGAAACCCGGTTCGTCGGTTAATGCCATAAAGTCGAAATCAAAGTTGTAGCGATAGCCGTCCCAAGGTTGAGTAAAGGTATAGGGTT
>JAFNZQ010000046.1 GCA_017382775.1 Spirochaetaceae bacterium | reverse complement strand
GAAATTCAGTGATTTCCGGACTTTCCGGTGCCGTGGTTGTGGGAGAAGCTCCTGCCGGATCCGGTGCCCTTATCACCGCCGATTTTGCGGTGGACCAGGATAGAGAATTGTTTGTTTTACCATCCGCTTTGGATACGGCGGTGAAAAATTCCGCCACCGGGGATGGAAAACCTAAAAAAAGCCTTTTGGATTTTGTTCGCGATGGAGCCAACATCGCCACCGATGGAAAAATCGTGGCCGACGAGGCAAAGAGACTTTTCCTCGCTTCAAAAGATGAAATGTTTGAAAAATCAATGATGGAGCATTGAATTATGACAGAAACTAAGAGCACAGCCACAAAGAAAAAAAGCTCGTCGAAGAAAAATACAACTCGCAAGAAAACACTTGTAATAGTTGAGTCTCCCGCAAAGGCGAAAACCATTGAAAAATATCTCGGCTCATCCTATGTGGTAAGAGCATCCATGGGGCATTTAATCGATTTGCCTAAATCCCGCATTGCCATAGACGAAGATAATGATTTTGAACCGGACTACATTACCGTTCGAGGGCGGACAAAGTTATTGAAGGAATTGGAAGCCGAAGCAAAGAAATCAAAGGCCGTGTTGCTGGCAAGTGATAATGATAGGGAAGGTGAGGCCATCGCCTGGCATTTGAAAGAAGACTTTGAAAAAAAATTTGATGTTCCCATAAGCAGAATTGTTTTTAATGAAATTACACCCCAGGTTATTAAACAGGCGGTGGAAAATCCACAAAGCATTGATGATGCCAAGGTGGACGCCCAAAAGGCACGTCGAGTTTTGGACAGGTTGGTGGGATATAAATTATCGCCACTTTTATGGAAAAAAGTGAAAAACGGCGTGTCGGCAGGACGGGTTCAGTCGGTTGCCCTTCGTCTAATTTGTGAGCGGGAAACTGAAGTTGAAAACTTTATTCCCGAAGAATACTGGACTGCGGATGGAAAATTTTCCCACAAAAAATCATCTTTCGTAGCCTCATTGGTGCAAATTGACGGTAAAAATCCCTCCCTTAAAAACGAGGCTGAAGCAAAGGCCGTAATCGACGCCCTTTTGAAACAAAAATTTACTTGTACCGACATAAAGGAAACGGATAAATCCATTAAACCGAAACCGCCCCTTACCACATCCAAGTTGCAGCAAATGGCGGCCAACCGATTGGGCTTTACCTCCAAACGGACAATGCAAATCGCCCAACAATTATACGAAGGCGTTTTGGTGGGATCTCGCCGTGTGGGTTTGATCACCTATATGCGAACCGATTCCGTACGCATATCTCCCGTGGCCATTGAAGATGTACGAAACTTCATAGCAGAAAATTATCCCGATGCTCTCCCGGAGAAACCCATCGAGTATTCCACAAAAAAGAATGCCCAGGATGCCCATGAAGCCATTCGTCCCACATATTCGTCCTATACTCCGGAAATGTTGAAATCTTCACTGACTTCGGAGCAATTAAAACTATATTCACTTATTTGGGAATCATTTTTGTCATGTCAAATGGTAAATGCCGTGAGTAAAACATACAGTATTGAAATTTCCGCAGAAAACAACATGGTTTTCAAGGCTTCCAGTACTAAACTTGTTAAAAAAGGCTTTTACAGTGTGCAAAAACTTCTTCTTCCCAAGGAAGAAAAGGCGGCAAATCTTCCCAATTTAAACATTGGTGATGAAGTTTCCGTCGTGAATTTTGTGAATGAACAGCACTTTACTCAAGGACCTGCTCGCTTTTCCGATGCGTCCATTGTAAAATTGTTGGAAGAAAAGGGAATTGGACGACCTTCAACCTATGCCCCCACAATTTCCCTGTTGCTGGAACGTTATTATGTAACCCGATCCAACAAGCAACTGATTCCCACAGTTTTGGGTAAAAAAATCAACGAAATCTTAACGGAATACTTTTCGGACATAGTAAATGTGGATTTTACCGCCCAGGTGGAAAATCAACTGGACTTGGTGGAAGCCAAGGAAGAAAAGTGGAATTCCATTTTGAAAGAATTTTATCCGCCCTTCAAAGAAAAATTAGAAAATTTGATGACAAATTTGGAAAGCATGAAGGGAAGCCTCGATGAAGTTACCGACGAAGTTTGTGAAAAATGCGGACTTCCAATGGTAAAAAAACTGGGAAAATACGGGTATTTTCTTGCTTGTTCCGGATTTCCGGGATGTCGAAACTCAAAATCAATTCCCATTTGCAAGTGCCCACGCCCGGGATGTAACGGTTTTGTGGTAAAAAGATCTTCCAAAGGTCGCAGAAAGGAATTTTACGGTTGTACCTTATATCCCGTTTGCGACTTTTTAAGTAACTACAAACCCACCAATATTCCATGTCCGAAATGCGGACAGCCATTGGTGGAAAAATTCAACAAAAAGGATGGCGCATTTAAATCATGTATAAACCCCAAATGCGACTATTTGCATACTCAAGGAGAGGAATGACAAGGTGATTTTACGGGATGCAAGGGAAGAATTTTTAAGTTACATCGCAGATATTAGGAATTTTTCTCCGAATACCGTTTTATCATACAGGGAAGATTTGGGAAAACTTTGTGCATTTTTAGGTGGAGATAAGGTTCTTGCACAAATAAACTATGATGATTTTTCCCTTTTGATTGCATCTCTCAGTGAACAAAAGTACGCAATTACGTCAATAAATCGGATTATTGTTGCCATTCGCAGCTTTTTTCGATATTGTCATAAATTCGGCCTTATAACTAAAAATCCTTCTT
>JAFNZQ010000003.1 GCA_017382775.1 Spirochaetaceae bacterium | reverse complement strand
TCAGGGGCTCTGAACCAAAGCATGTTTTCCCTTCTTTCGGCAACAGTTTTAATGTTAATAAGATGTTTAACGCCAACGTTTTCGGAAACCGAGTTGCCACCCCAAGAACCACAGCCTAAGGTAAGCGACGGAGCAAGCTTAAAGTTATAAAGGTCGCCGATACCTTTGTGGGAATTGAGCATAAATCCAAATCGGCCTTTTTCGATGCAATTACGGAAAATATTAAACCCGATTCCGGCGACATTTACTGGGGACAAACCGTTTCCTATTCCTACCTTGCTGCGGATAATTCCTCTTTCTTCGAAACAGATTTAAACATAACGGACTGGTTGAAGCAATTTTCCAAGGAACAGGATGATGCCTATGTGCGAGGCTTCCTCGGACGGATGCTTTTCTCCGGGGACGAATCCTTAAAGCCGGTTAAGGTTCTTTCCGGTGGCGAAAAGGTTCGTTGTATGCTTTCAAAGATGATGCTTTCCGGAGCCAATGTCCTTATTTTAGATGAGCCTACAAACCATTTGGACCTTGAAGCAATTGAAAGTTTGAACAAAGCCCTTATGGCTTTCCCCGGTATTGTGCTGTTTAACAGTCACGACCACGAATTTGTTTCCTCAATCGCCAATCGCATTGTGGAGATAACCCCCAACGGTGTTATTGACAGGATGATGCCCTTTGACGAATATGTTTCCGATGAAGGCGTCAAAGAGCTTCGCCGCAAATACTATGAGGGAATTCAAAAGAAAATCCGTTTCTGATTTTCAAAAAAAACTTACTAAACTGTATGTTTTTATGCACTAAACTGTCTACTTTTGTAGACAGTTTAGCAACTTTTTTCCATATCGATTATTTTCAGTTTTAATGTCCTGTTTCCGCTGAATGTGTCTTCATAGGGTGTGAATAAAATATTGACCTTATCCCCCACGGAAAACTCATTTTTAAACCTTTCTGCTGAATTCCACCATACACAGGGCCATGTTATACCACTTCCGGATAGGGAGATGTTCATACTTTGATAATTTTTTGCAAAAGTATTTGCGGAAATGATGGAAAGATCCTTACTCATGAAAATAATTGCCGGATTTTTTTCTCCATAGGGTTCAAAATCATTGATTATTTTCAAAATGTCATGATTTATGTACTTGTGGGGTAGTTCCGCATCCACATTGATTGATGTGGCTTCTTCGCTGAAATTAAATGATTCCATAAAATTTCGCAGCTCATTTTCAAAATCAGCCAAATTCTTCTCTTCCAAGGAAAATCCCGCTGCCTTGCTATGTCCACCATGGTTTAGGAACATATGTTCAAAATTAGCCAAAATATCGGTCAATTTACAGCCATCGCCACATCGAGCCGAGCCCACAACTATGTTGTCAGCAGTTTTTGTAAGCACAAAGGCGGGAATTTTATGTATTTTAAACAGGGAATTTGCCAATAACCCGGTAAAACCTCGACTTACTTGGGGTTCGAAGACGAAAACTATTTTATTATAAAACTTGGCAATGGATTTTTCCGCCTGATCTTGTAAGATTTTCAGGCCTTCCATTTCTATTTCCCGTCGTTTTGAATTTAAGTCAATAATTTCTTTACATATTTCTTGTCGTTTTAATGGATCTTCTTCCAAAAACAAATTTATGGCCTTGTCTGTGGTTCCAAGTCGTCCTGTGGCATTCAAGACAGGGGTAATTTCCCATGAAATATCAATGGTACTCATCTTTTTGCCAATACCTTTTTTGGCAGTCACCAATTCCAAAAGTCCCGGTCGTAATTTCCCGGAATTAATGGAATTCAATCCTGCCTTGACCAATATGCGGTTTTCATTACGCAAAGGCATTATGTCTGCCAAGGTGGAGAGGCAAACCAGTTGCAATTCCATTTCTGTGCTTTTTCCGTATACCTCAAGTTTTTTTTGAAGAAATGTAATATAAATATTTAAAAAGGCATCAATTTCCGAAGCATCTCTGTCGCAATATTTGGCAATTTTTGATTGTCCTGAAAGCCTGAAAAGACTGTGATCTGCCAAAAATGGAAAGGTTTTCACAATTTCTTCATAGGCCTCAAAGAAGTTAAACTCGATTCCGCTACCGAAAATTTTCTTCAAAATTTGTTTCTGCATGGGTGCGTCCCAAACCAATATTTGCTGTCCTTGAAGAAAATTACACAGTTTGGTATGCTCAATGGGAGTTCCCTCAATAACAAATTCCTTCATGCGTGATATTTCGCAGCAATTAACGGTTTTTATTATTTCCACACAATAGGAATCTTCCTGCATGGGTCTAACATTAAAAAGACAAAGTTGTTGTTTGTACAACTCGGTTTTGCCGAAACGTAG
>JAFNZQ010000045.1 GCA_017382775.1 Spirochaetaceae bacterium | reverse complement strand
TTGATTGGAATTTTTCTTGGTTGGATTATTCGTTGGTTTTATGCCAAATTTCAACTGTCCGCCGTGGAACAACGTGCGGAACGCATAAAGCAAGACGCCCAAAGAGAAGCGGAAGCAGTAAAAAAAGAAATTTTATTGGAAGCTAAAGAGCAACAACTCCGAGAGCGAAATCAACAAGAAAAGGAAAATCGGGAGCGACGCAGCGAATTACAGCGCCAAGAACGCCGATTGGAACAAAAAGAAGAAACTTTGGATGCCCGAGCGAAAACCTTGGACGAACAAGAAAAAGGTTTTCTCAAGCGCGAACAATCCATTTCCAAAAGGGAAGAGGAACTGACCGGCATTGAGGAAAACTATCGTCGCGAGTTGGAAAAGGTTTCCGGCCTTTCTCAGGAAGAAGCCAAATCCCTCATCATCAAAGATTTGGAAGATGAGGCACGTCATGACGCCCAAGGCTTAATCGCCAAAATTGAACAAGAAGCCAATCAAACCGCCGAGAAAAAGGCCCGTTCGATTCTCCTTTCCACAATTCAGCGAATGGCCTCGGAAACCACCAACGATGTAACCATCGCCACCGTTTCCTTGCCCAGCGACGAAATGAAGGGGCGTATCATCGGACGAGAAGGTCGCAACATTCGTGCTTTGGAAACCCTTACCGGCGTCGATGTGGTAATTGACGACACTCCCGAAGTTGTGGTAATAGCCTGTTTCGATCCCGTACGTCGCGCCATTGCCAAAATTGCCTTGGAACGCCTCGTCTTGGACGGACGAATCCATCCGGCTCGCGTGGAAGAAATCGTTCAGAAAGTTACCCACGAAGTTAACCAGAAGGTAATGGAAGAGGGCGAACAAGTGCTTTATGATTTGGGCATTCACGGAATGAACAATGACGGCATCCGTGCCTTAGGCGCATTGCACTTCCGAACAAGTTACGGACAAAACGTATTGCAACATTCCAAGGAAGTGGCTCAATTGGCATCCATGTTGGCTGCGGAAGTCGGTGCGGACCGCGAATTGGCAAAACGAGCAGGATTGCTCCATGATATCGGAAAAGGCGCCAAAAACGATTCCGACCAAAACCATGCGGAAATCGGAATGGAAATGGCACGAAAAATGGGAGAAAACCCCATTGTGGTGAACGCCATCGGATCCCACCACAACGATGTGGAACCCAATTCGCCGGTGGCCATTTTGGTGCAAATTGCCGACGCAATTTCCGCCGCTCGTCCCGGTGCTCGCTGCGAATCCTTGGACAATTACGTCAAGCGACTTGAAAACCTGGAAAACATTGCGGAATCCTATGACGGAGTGGAAAAAGCCTATGCAATCCAAGCCGGACGCGAAATCCGCATTTTGGTGAACAACGAAAAGGTCGCCGATGATGAAATTCAAGAATTGGCACGAAAAATTGCCAAACAGATTGAAACGGACTTGAAATATCCCGGCAGAATCAAAATGACAATTATTCGGGAAACCCGACTGGTGGAATACGCCCGATAATGGAATTGCTTTCCCCCGCAGGTAATTTCGAGAAACTCAAATACGCCTTTTTGTACGGTGCAGATGCGGCGTATTTGGGATTGCCGGGTTTTTCCCTGCGGGCGGCGGCAGACAATTTTTTTCAAGACGAAGCTTCGAAAATCCGCGAACTGCGGAAACAATTTCCCGAAAAAAAAATTTATTGCGCCCTTAACATTTCCTTTCATCAAGGTGATTTGAAAAATCTCGCCGACCGAGTTGAGGAAATACGTTCTTTCGGATTTGACGCATTCATTGTGCAGGATTTGGGTGCAGTGGATTTCTTGCAAAAGAATTTTCCCCGGGCGAAACTGCATTTAAGCACCCAAGCCAACTGCATAAACGCAGAAGCCGCGAAAATGTACCGCAAACTGGGATTTTCTCGCATCGTTTTGGGGCGAGAAGCCTCCTTGGCGGAAATTGCAGAAATCAAAAATTCCGCACCGGAAATCCAGCTGGAAACCTTTATTCACGGAGCAATGTGCATCGCCTATGCCGGTCGCTGCCTCCTCAGCGCCTACTCCACCGGTCGAAGTGCCAATTCCGGAGAATGCGCCCACAGTTGCCGCTGGGAATATCGCCTTTTGGAAGAACGAAAGCGACCCGGCCAATTTCTCCCCATACTGGAAACCGACCGTTGGACGGAAATTCTTTCATCAAAAGATTTGTGCATGATTGACCACCTCGCCGAGTTTAAAAAAGCCGGTGTGGACAGCCTAAAAATCGAAGGTCGCATGAAAAGCCTTTACTACACCGCTTTGGTGACACGAGCCTATCGAAAAGCCATCGACCTGAACGAGGGCCTTATCGACGAAAACACTGCCCGCCCCTTCATCAACGAGCTGAAAACCACTGCGCACCGAGAATGGACCACGGGATTTTATTTCAACAAGGCCGAAGCGGACAAAACCACCGACGGCGCCACCTTCACCGACTTTGACCTAATCGGAACCCTGGGAGAAAAACTTTCCTCCCACGAAGTTTTGGAAATTGCCCAAAATTCTCAAAAAAAATTTGATGAAACCATGGCTGCACTTCACCCAATTAAACGGGAGCATTTACTTAAAAAACCGGAAAATAACCGTAAATTCCTCCAAGAAAAACCGGGTTTCAATCTTTTTCGACTCAATATAATGAACAAAGTCGACGCAACCGAAACCTTGGAATTCGTGTCTCCGGAAATTTGCAAACTGGAAAGCAAAAATCACATTTTTGTGGATCCCAACACCGGCGAAATCCAAAACTTCACCGCCCACGGCATTGAAACCCTCATTTACAGCGACCTTCCCCTGGGAGAAAACTTCATCGTGCGAAAACGCATCCAAGAAAGCCAAACTCCCACCGACCGCCATCGCTGAAAGCCCAAATTCCACGAAATTTGAAAACCCCCTTGACAAATCTCAAAAAATGTAATATAATGTTTCTATATACTGGACATATTGGAGGCGATTATGAAATTTTCCAAAGGTGATTTTGTAATCCACAGACTTACAGGAGAAAAATTGTTGATATTGAAAATCGGTAACGAACAATATCAATGCCGAACCCCCGATTACCGTGAAATTTATTTCTGGGAAATGGAATTGGAAAAAGTCTGATCGCGATGAAAGTTCGCGTTTTAGAAATGCCCTTGGATTTCGGAGCCAGTCGCCACGGTGCCGACATGGGGCCCTCCGCCATACGGTTGGCAGGCCTTAAAGATACCATAGAAAACCAAGGGCATTTAATCGAAAAATGGTTTTCTCCCATAGAAATCTCGCCGCAGGAACATTACCCCATCGGTGATGAAAAATTGCGTTATTTGGACTGCATTCTGTCCTTTTGCGAAACCCTGCGGAAAGAAATTGTAACCACCGTAGATTGCGGTGATTTCCCCCTGATAATCGGCGGAGATCATTCCATTGCCCTGGGATCCATTGCCGGCGTGGCCTCTGCCCATGAGGGAAAGCGAATCGGCGTTTTATACATTGATGCCCACGGGGATTTTAACACCGCAGAAACTTCTCCCTCGGGGAATATTCACGGAATGTGCCTTTCCGCATCCTGTGGTCTGGGAGATTCCCGATTGACAGGCCTTGGTGGTTTTTCCCCAAAGGTACAAAGCCAAGACGTGGTCATTATCGGTGTCCGTGATTTAGATCCGGGTGAAAAAAAGTTGTTGAAAGAAAACGGCGCAACCGTTTTTTCCGTAACGGAAATTGACCGCCTGGGAATTGGCGAAGTTATAAATCGAACAAAAAAAATTTTCGAAGCCTGCGATTTAATTCACATCAGTTTGGATTTAGACGTTTTCGATCCATTGTACGCTCCGGGAGTGGGGATCAGTGTGCCTTATGGATTAAATCCACGAGAAGTCCTTTTTCTTTTGGAAGAAATTACATCTTCCCTAAAAATCTGTTCCGCCGAAGTCGTGGAATTAAACCCGGTTTTGGACACGCGGAGCAAAACGGCGCGCCTTGCAGTGGCCGCCATCGGGAAAATCCTCGGTCACCGCATTTTTTAACCCGAAATAAAGTTAATTCCAAGCCTCCGCATCGCTGCAACGGATGTATTTGGGGCCGGCATCATCTTCCAATGGTGCAAAGCCTTCCGCAAACATGGGATATGCGATTTTTGCCAGTGAACGAGAAGGAGAAACCAAGTCCACAACGGGACAAAAAAGCTTTTTATCCACCACCGGATTTGCCTTTTCCGCAAAAAGGACACTATCCTCTCCGCAAACCAAAACCGGCCCGGAAATACCCCTTTCCCCCATGATTTCCAAAATTTTTGTCACCCCATCTTCCGCCGACAAATCGGAATCTTCCAAAAGTTGATCGCCGTTATGGAAAAATCCGCAGAAAAACCGATTCTTTTTTGCATCAATGGCAGTCACCACAGGAAATCCGCAGGACAAAAAGGGGTAAGCCCTCACTTTCATGGAGGAAACGGCATAAAATGGAATTCCGGCACCGAATGAAATTGCCTTTGCGCAACTATAACCAAGTCGCAATCCGGTAAAGGAACCCGGCCCTTCCGTGGCGGCAACAACTTCCAAATCTCCGGTTTGTAACTTCACCTTTTCCAAAAGGGAATCCACCAAAGGCAACATTTTTGCACCCTGTTCCATGGGCAAAAAGAAGTCACCGCTTGCAAAAAGATTCCCGTTAAAGGCCGTAACGGATAATAAATTCGTCGCACAATCAATGGCCAATATTTTCATTTTTCTTTTTTCCCCCCTACAATCACCACCAGCAACACGCCACCCACAATCAACACAATTCCGACTCCGTGGTTAAAAGTGAATTTTTCGCCAAATATTAAAATTCCCACCAAAACAGCGGTCAGCGGCTCCAATGCTCCCAAAATGGACGTTGGCGTAGAGCCGATGAAGCGAACAGCCACGGACAGAAGAACCATTGCCAAAATTGCCGTTATTAAAGAAAGTTCCCCAATCCAAATCCAAGCCTTCCAATGAGGGATGGGCTGTATCCGGCTTTGGGAGAAAACCGATATGAGAAAAACAAAGACACAGCAAAAGGCAGTAACGTAAAAAGCCACTTTTTTGGAAGACATTGCCAACTGAAATTTATTCAGAAAAACAATGTACAATGCGTAAGACAAAGCGGAAACCAACACAAAAGTAAGCCCCACTCCGTTCAAATGCATTCCGTCTTCACCGCGATAAAGCATGAAAATTCCCGCCAAAGCCAGAAAAAAGGCCACCACCATGGAGGGATAAATCCTTTCCTTGAAAAAAATAGCCATAATCAAGGCCACGAAAATGGGATAAATGAACAAAATTGTGGAAGCCGTTCCCGCAGCAATATAGTTAAAACTGGCAAACAACGTGTACCCCGATGATGTAAACATAAGCCCCAAGGCAGCCAAGGAAAGCAATTCCTTTTTTGTCACCCCGAAACTGATTTTACCGAGCTTCAAAATAAGGGCCAAAACGGCGGATGCGAACAAAAAACGATAAAACAAAACTGTGGCGGTGGTAAGTCCGTAATCGTATAGGAACAAGGCTCCCAAGGGATTTAACCCATAACAAATGGCGGACAAAACGGCACAAATGTAACCTGTGGTAATCATATGGAAAGAAATTTTACCATAAAATGTTTTTTTTGTCAACGACAGGTCTAAAAAAAAGGCATTTTTGGACAAAAAGGACTAGACGCTTTTTTCAACATGTGTTATAATAGTAGTATGGCGAAAGTTTACGTTTTTGTGAACCAAAAAGGCGGAGTGGGAAAAACAACATCCGTAATCAATATTGGTGCTTACATCGCGGAAGCAGGAAAACGAACGCTTCTGATTGATTTTGATTCTCAGGCAAACATGACCAGCGGTGTGGGTGTTGCAAAACAAAAGCCCACAATCTACGAGCTTTTGGCAGAAAAAGCCACCGCTTCGGAAATTGTACGAAAAACCTGCGTTCCCAACCTTTTCGCCATCCCATCTTCCATTGACCTATCCGGTGCCACCGTGGAATTAGCCAACCAAGAAGGTCGCGACTTTTATCTTAAAAACGCCTTGGCACCTCTCATGGACGAGTACGATTACATCCTGGTGGATTGTCCTCCGTCGTTGGGAATTTTAACCATAAACGGCCTTGCCGCAGCCCAAAAGGTTTTCATTCCCATGCAGTGCGAATATTTTGCATTGGAGGGAATGTCCCTGCTTTTGGGCACAATAAAACGAATTCAAAGTTCCGTAAATCCCGGACTTAAAATAGGTGGCATTTTCTTCACCATGTACGATTCTCGAACCAAGTTGGCTCACGACGTCATAAACCAAGTGCGTCAGTATTTCCCCAACCACGTTTTTTCCACCATAATTCCCCGAAACGTACGTCTTTCCGAGGCACCGTCCCACGGAATGCCCATTTGCAAATATGACGGAAATTGCACCGGTGCCAAAAGTTACAAAGAATTAACCGCGGAGATATTGCAAAATGGCTAAACAACGATTGGGACGGGGACTGGAAGCTCTTTTAGAAAGTACTGACGTTCTCACGGATTCCGAACCGGGGATTTTTTTCGTAAACCCGGAAAATTTGCAGCCCAATCCCTATCAGCCCCGAAAGGAATTTTCCGATGAAGCCCTGCAAGAATTGGCTCAATCAATCAAACAACAGGGAATTATCACCCCCATAACCGTGGAGCCCATCGGTAACGGCGATTACTACATAATTGCCGGTGAAAGGCGAACCCGAGCGGCCAAAATGGCGGGATTGGACAAAATTCCGGCCTACGTCCGCTACTTTTCCGACGAAAAAAAATTGCAAGCGGCCTTAATCGAAAACATCCAGCGTGAAAACCTAAATCCCATGGAAGAAGCCGCTGCCTACCAACAGATTATCCAAATGAACAACTTCACCCAGGATGAATTGTCCCAAGTTGTGGGAAAAAACCGTTCCACCATAACCAATTCCCTGCGACTTTTGAAGTTACCCCGGGAAATACAGCAAGCTCTTTCGGAAGGGAAAATCACCTCCGGACACGCTCGGGCAATTTTGTCCGTAAAAGACGAAAATGAACAGAAAAATCTTTTTGAAAAAATAATTTCCCAATCCCTTTCGGTACGAGAGGCTGAAAATTTGGCGGGAGAAACTCCCGATTCTCCGTCGGAAAAAACGAAAAAGCCATTCTCGCCAAAAAAAACCGGCGATGCCGACTTCGAGAGAATCGCCCAGGCCTTTATGGAAGCCTTGGATGCGAAAGTTACCATGAAAGGAAATTTTAACAAGGGAACCATTCAAATTGAATATTTTTCCAAAGATTCCCTTGATGCCATTTACGAAAAAATAATGCGTTAAATTACTATCGCCTGGACAGTTTTTGCAAGAGAAAGGACAATTTTTTTGCGTAATTCCTGTCTGCGGCCCATGTTCCCGCAAGACCTTCCACCGTGGGAGATTTCCCCTTGGGATTTACATATTTGTAGCGAGGATCCACCAAAGGATTCACCAAGGCCTCCGGAGAACCGTAGGCCTTTAAATGCTGAATGTGGGCACGAACTCCCAACTCTTCCGTTTCAAAAACCAATCCGGGATTATCCTTGTCGATGGCACCCAAACCGCAAAAATTGTTCCATTCCGGCTTGACCAAATTACCGAATTGCAAAAAGCCCGTTTCCAAACACATTTGAACAAAGGCCACATCGGAATTAACACCTTCCGCCATTGCTTCGGCAATGTACAAGTGAGCAAGCCTTTCCGCACGGGCAAAATCACCGCGGGGATTTTCCGAAGCAAAAAATGCTTGCAACTGTGTTGCGGACTTTTTCCCCTTGCCCATTATAGGCTGTTTTATATAAGCGGGACTCCACTTTACGGAATCGTCACCGGAAGAAACCGTGGCACATCCGCAAAGAACCACCAAAAAGAGACAAATAACTGTAAAGGTTTGCTTCACACCCATGTAAAAATTTTCGGAAAAAACCTTACCCTTCTTTACCTTTTAATTTTTCCGAAATTTATGGAAAAATATGACGAAATTTAAAAATATTTTGCATTTTTCACTTGACAAAATTTAACATTGCGTGTAGAATATTTACAGCGTATTTTGCGCAGAAAATTGTATCAGGAGATGCTTTTATGGATTTTGCAAAAATCAAAGAGTTGGCACAGCGCTACGAAAAAGACATGACTGCTTTTTTGCGAGCGATTGTGAAAAATCCCGGCGAAAGTTGCGACGAAGAAAAACACGTTACAACTATCAAAAAGGAAATGGAAAAAGTTGGTTTTGATGAAGCTTTTTTCGATCCTCAGGGAAATGTTATCGGCTTTATGGGTAAGGGCGACAAAATTATCGCTTTCGATGCTCACATTGACACAGTTGGTATCGGAAACCGTGCTAACTGGAAATTTGATCCCTATGAAGGATATGAAACCGACATGAACAACGGTGGTGAAATTGGCGGCCGCGGTACATCTGACCAGTGCGGTGGTATCGTTTCCGGCGTTTATGCTGCCAAAATCATGAAGGAATTGAACTTGATTCCCGAAGGATACAAAATCATGGTTGTTGGAACTGTTCAGGAAGAAGACTGCGATGGTCTTTGCTGGCAGTACATCATCAACGAAGACAAAATCCGACCTGAATTTGTTGTTTCCACAGAACCCACCGATGGTGGTATCTATCGTGGACAGCGCGGCCGAATGGAAATTCGTGTTGACGTAAAAGGCGTTTCCTGCCACGGCTCCGCTCCGGAACGCGGTGACAATGCCATCTACAAAATGGCCGACATTTTGCAAGACATTCGCGCTCTTAACGAAAACCCCGCCAACGATCCCCACATCCCCGGTTTGGCAAAAATGTTGGAAGAAAAATTCAACCCCAAATGGGAAGAAGCTCGCTTCTTGGGTCGCGGAACAGTTACATGTTCTCAGATTTTCTACACCTCTCCTTCTCGCTGTGCAGTTGCCGACTCTTGCTCCGTTTCTCTTGACCGCCGCATGACCGACGGTGAAACATGGGAAAGCTGCTTGCAAGAAATCCGCGACTTGCCCGCTTGCAAGAAATACGGCGATGATGTCAAAGTTTCCATGTACAACTATGACACTCCCTCTTGGACAAAACTCAAGTATGAAATTGAGTGCTACTTCCCCACATGGGTAATCCCCAAGGATCACCGCGTAACTCGTGCTTTGGAAGCTGCACACAAAGGTTGCTACGGCGACAAACGACTTGAATGCCCTGCCGAAGTAAAAGGCAAATCGGAATATGCACCCTATGATCCCAAACTCAAACGTGAAGGACGCCCCTTGACCGACAAGTGGACATTCTCCACCAACGGTGTTTCCATCATGGGACGCAACGGTATTCCGTGTATCGGTTTTGGCCCCGGCGCTGAATCTCAGGCCCACGCACCCAACGAAATCACCTGGAAACAGGACTTGATTACTTGTGCTGCTGTTTTGGCTGCGGTTCCGGCCTGCTACGAAGCCGAAAAATAATTTTTGCAAAATCTTAGATATTTTAACCCATTAGGTTTATAAGGAGTTTTATTATGGGAATTATGGATCAGTATATTGGCAAATTAAATAGCCTTCGTTTCAACAACATGTTTCAGAATGACTTTTTTGAAACTTGGACAAAAACTCGCGATGAGTTGGAAGCTGTTTTCACAGTAGCCGAAGCTTTGAAAGAATTGCGCGTAAACAACATTTCTACCAAAGTTTTCGATTCCGGATTGGGAATCTCCCTTTTCCGCGACAACTCAACACGCACTCGCTTTTCTTTTGCTTCTGCTTGTAACTTGTTGGGTCTTGAAGTTCAGGACTTGGATGAAGGCAAATCTCAGATTGCCCACGGCGAAACCGTTCGCGAAACTGCCAACATGATTTCTTTCATGGCTGATGTAATCGGTATCCGCGATGATATGTACATCGGACAGGGAAACAAATATATGCGCGACGTTGCTCAGTTCGTAAAAGAAGGCAACGCTGACGGCGTTTTGGAACAGCGCCCCACATTGGTTGACTTGCAGTGCGACATCGACCACCCCACACAGTGTATGGCCGATGCTCTCCACCTCATCAACCATTTCGGTGGAATTGAAAACTTGCGTGGTAAAAAAATTGCCATGACTTGGGCATATTCACCCTCTTACGGCAAACCCCTTTCTGTTCCCCAGGGAATTATCGGCCTCATGACTCGTTTCGGTATGGACGTTGTTTTGGCTCACCCCAAAGGATACGAAGTTATGCCCGAAGTTGAAGAAATTGCAGCTCGCAACGCCAAAGAATCCGGCGGAACCTACAAACGAGTTAACAGCATGGAAGAAGCTTTCGAAAATGCTGACATCGTTTATCCCAAGAGCTGGGCATCCTTCGCTTCCATGGAAGCTCGAACCAAGCTTTACGTAAACAAAGACCAGGAAGGAATCAACAAGCTTTCCAAAGAAATGGTTGAAGAAAACGGCAAACACATCAAGGGATGGCAGTGCACCGAAGAAATGATGAAACGAACCAAAAACGGTTCCGCTCTCTACCTCCACTGCTTGCCTGCCGATATCACCGGCCTTTCCTGCGACCAGGGCGAAGTTGACGAATCCGTATTCGAACGCTATCGCGATCCTCTTTACAAAGAAGCAAGCTGGAAACCCTACATCATTGCAGCAATGATTTTCTTGGCAAAACTTCGCAATCCTCAAGAAGTTCTTGCAGCTTTGGAAAGAAAAGGTATCAAACGAGTTCTTGACAGCAACTGCTGCTGCTGCAAATAATTTCGTTTAACCGAATTTGAAGCGCCGTGCTTTTCGAAAGAAAGGTGCGGCGTTTTTTTTTGAGGGCTTTTTGAAAGGATTTTTCACAAGGTCTGATTGCGACCTTTTTTTGTACGGACTTTTTACGGAGCCTCGGTTGCACCCGTTATGGGATTTACAACTATTTCGGTAAAGCCGATTTTTCGGGCATAGTCTCGCCCACGAATATGACCGTCTATCACATCGGCAAAATCGTGGGCATCGGAATTGCAAATCACCTTGGCGCCTTTCTCCTTGGCGTAATACCAAAAGTCGTCGAAAGGATACTGGTAGCGAACCGTTCCGTCAGAACAATGTTTTTGCCTCGTCATCCCCAAACCGTTAATTTCAATGGGAAGGTTGCAATCAATGGCGGCATCCAAAATGGCACCCAAACAGGCCTTTGCCTCGCTGTCCCATTTTTCCAAAAAGGCCATTGGCAAATCGGGATGGGCCAAAAAGGTCCAAATTCCGGTTTTTATACCTTCCACGGTTAAATCGGTATATTTGATAAGCAATTTTTTGTCATGAAGAGAGGGAATGTACACATAACAGTGAAAGCGATCATCGTAAACCCAATGCGACCCGTAAACCATAAAGTCCGCTCCCGCCTTTTCCGCCACATCATATTTCAGCCAATCCAAATATCGGGGATCATACTCACATTCAAAACCCAAATAGACGGGAAAATTCACGGTTTTGGCTGCTCGACGAACATCATCCACGTAACCTTTCATCTGCCCGGGCGTCATTCGAGTGGCCGACCAAGTGTCGTCGGGATAGGGATTGTGATCGGAAATTCCCAAGGCACCACATCCGGCATTTTTAGCTGCGACAATTAAATCTTCCACTGAACCGTTGGCGTGATTACATAAAAAAGTGTGGCAATGAAAATTCGTTAAAGTCATCCTGTCTCCTGCCTGCAATTATAGCCTTTTCCACTTCATTTGTCAATAGAATCTGCTGATAAATCCAAAGGGATTCACCCTTCCTCAACTTGAAAGGGATTGGGAATTTGACAAAAGATTTTTTGCAACCTGTAAAAAATAATGTCGCGGATTTCTTTCACGTTTATTTAAGCGTTATAGCAACAAATTGAAGCCTATTTCTTTTTCAATTTCCAAATTTGGGCTTGCTCCGGTTAGAATTTTACGCGGATAATTATTCATC
>JAFNZQ010000044.1 GCA_017382775.1 Spirochaetaceae bacterium | reverse complement strand
TTGTTGCAATTTGTGAATCCAAAAATTTACTTTTACGGAATCGTGGCAAATCAAAACTATATCTTGCCGTCATATTCCGAAAAACCTCTTATTCTTGCCGGTTTTGCCGTAATTTTGGCTCTCATCGCACTGTTCTTCGGCCTTTGCTGGTCAGCCTTTGGCGGCATTCTGAAAACCCTGTTTTCAAAATACGCAAAAGTACTGAACACAATCATGGCCTTGTTGCTGGTTTACTGTGCAGTGAGATTCTTCGTCTGAAAAACCGTTAAGCCTTTTCGATTTTTACGGACCAGGTTTCTTCATCCCCGGCATCAATGGTTGTGGGAAGAGCATTATCGCACCATGTGGCGTCCACAGCCAAGGTTTCCGACATAATGAAGTCCTTGCCTGTTTCGAAGGCCTTTTTCAATTGAGCATTTCCCGCCACGGAAAGATGGATTCGGTCCGTAACTTGGAAATTGCTTTCCTTTCGCAAAGATTGAATTCCCCGAACCAAGTCGCGCACCCAGCCTTCATCCCTCAACTCGTCGGTAATTTGGGTATCCAAGGCCACGGTGAGGCTTCCCTCATTTAGTACACGAAGATTTTCCTTTTCGTTTCGCTGAATTATCACATCATCGGCGGAAAGAGCGATTTTTTCCCCATTCAAAATGATTTCGCAACTTCCTTTTTCCACAAAAAGAGCCAAGTCGGCAGGAGAAAGCTTTTCTATTTCCGCCGCTGCTTCCTTCATTTTCGCTCCCAACTTTTTACCCAAGGAACGGAAATTTGCCTTTGCGGAATAAGTTACCAATTCCGTTTCGTTGTCGTGAAAATGGATGGCTTTTACGTTCAATTCTTCCTTTATATGCTCCGCCATTTCGGTCAAAACACGACGTTCCCCTTCATCTCTGGTGACAATTTCCAAACTGGCCAAAGGTTGCCGTATTTTCAAATTGAATTGATATCGCAAAGAACGTCCCATGCTGCAAGCTTTTTGCACCAAAGCCGTGGATGCTTCCAAGTCCTTATCCGCAAAACGGGCATCGAATTGGGGATAATCACAAAGATGAACGGACTGCGGCTCATCCTCAGTGCGAAGATTTAGCCAAATTGCTTCCGTAACAAAGGGAATTACCGGAGCGGCCACCTTAACGAAGTTTTTCAGGGCCAAGTACAAAGTTTCGTAGGCCTCGGCCTTATCGGAATCATTTTCGCTTTTCCAAAAACGGCGGCGACTGCGGCGGATGTACCAGTTGTTCATTTGATCGATGAATTTAACAATGGGATCAATGGCCTGGGATAAATCATAATTGTCAAGGGAATCAGCCACATCCTTTATGAGACTTTGGGTCATGGATAAAATCCAGCGATCCAAGGGATTTTTCGGCAAATTTTTGTCGAAAAGATGTCCGGTGCAAGTTACTCCGTCAATGTTCGCATAGGTTACGAAAAATCCGTAACTGCTCCAAAGGGGAATTAAAATTTCTTTCACAACTTCACGGACTGCCTCATCGGAATATTTAAGGTCATCGGCCTTTACCGCAGGACTGTGCATGAGAAAGAGTCGCAAAGCATCCGCACCGAACTGACGAACGGCAATTACGGGATCGGTGTAATTTCGCAGTGATTTGGACATTTTCTTACCGTCGGAAGCCAAAACCAAGCCGGAAACAATGCAGTTTCTGAAAGAAGGCTTATCGAAAATCGCCGCCGCCAAAATGGTCAATGTGTAGAACCAACCTCGTGTTTGATCCAAACCTTCGGAGATAAAATCCGCAGGGAAATTCTTCTCGAATTCTTCCTTATTTTCAAAGGGATAGTGATGTTGAGCGTAGGGCATGGCTCCGGATTCAAACCAACAGTCCAAAACCTCGCTGATGCGCTTCATCTCACCGCCACATTCACATTTCCAAGTGATTTTATCCACAAAATGTTTGTGTAAATCATCGGGATACACCCCGGATTTTTCCTTCAACTCATCGCGGCTTCCGATACACTCGGTTTTTCCGCAACTTTCGCATTTCCAAACCGGAATGGGATTTCCCCAATAGCGGTCACGACTGATTGCCCAGTCCCGAGCACCTTCCAGCCATTTTCCGAAACGACCGGCCTTTATGTGTTCCGGCTGCCATTTGATTTGGGAATTTGCCTTCAATAATTTATCGCGGATTTGCTCTACTTTCACAAACCAACTTCCCACAGCCCGATAAATCAGCGGACTTGAACATCGCCAACAATGGGGATAGGAGTGCAAAATCTGTTCTCGTTTTACAAGTTTCCCTTCGGCCTTTAATTTTTCCATAATGGCCTTGTCCGCATCCTTTACGAAAATGCCTTTGAAGTCGGCAACTTCTTCGGTGAAGCGACATTCGTCGTCCACGGGACAAATCGTGGGAACATCTGTTCCTTTGAAAACCTTGTTGTCATCCTCACCGAAGCCGGGTGCGGTGTGTACAATTCCCGTACCGTCTTCCGTGGAAACAAAATCGGCGTTAAAAATGCGGAAGGCGCCTTTTTCCGCCAAATTCGCAAAATAAGGAAACAGCGGCTCGTATTCGGTTCCTAAAAGGTCTCGGCCCTGTTTTTTCCAAATAACCTTGTATTCATCCTCGGATTTATAATAGGTCGAAAGACGACTTTCCGCCAAAATGTAAAACTCGTCACCGTCTTGAACCTTAACATATTCGATTTCCGGACCGCAGGTTAAACCTAAGTTGCTGGGTAAAGTCCACGGCGTTGTCGTCCATGCCAGGAAATATGTGTTCTCTTCATTTTTTAACTTGAAACGTATTGTAATGGCCGGATCGTGCACATCCTTATATCCGCCTAAATTCAATTCGTGATTGGACAGAACAGTGGCGCATCGAGGACAATAGGGCAGGATATAATGACCTTCATACAAAAGGCCTTTTTCCCACAGAGATTTTACAATCCACCAAATGGATTCCATGTAATCCGGATTCATGGTTTTGTAATCGTTGTCAAAATCTACCCAGCGCCCCAACCGGGTTATGGTTTCTCGCCATTCGGCCACATAACGTAAAACGCTGTCTCGGCAAGCCTCGTTGAATTTTTCGATACCGCAGGCTTCAATTTCGTGTTTGGAATTGAGTCCCAACTCTTTTTCAATAAGGTTTTCCACCGGAAGACCGTGACAATCCCAACCGAAACGGCGTTCAACGTATTTTCCACGCATGGTTTGATATCGAGGAATAATATCCTTAATGGTTGAGGGTAAAAAATGTCCAAAGTGAGGAAGTCCCGTGGCAAAGGGAGGCCCATCGTAGAATGAATAACGCGGTGCGCCTTCGCGGGCTTTCAATGATTTTTGAAAAATATCCTCTTTTTGCCAAAATGACAAAATTTCTTCCTCTTGCGCAGGAAAATCTACCTTAGGATTAACTGTGGAATACATATTTTTCCCCCAATATTATTTAGATTAAAAGCCTTTTACTTTTTTTCCGAAAAGCATGTTTTGATAGCAACGAAGACAACCCGGGAACATTCCGTCAGGTGCATTGTGCAATTCTCGGCGGAATTTGTTTGCTCGCTCACCGTTGTATATTTCGGAAATGGATTGTTCCTTTAAGTTACCCAACACATAATCGGGATAATCGGCACAAAAATGGACGCTACCGTCGTAATTAACGTTGCACTGACACCATGGCACTGGACAATGATTGCGAACGGGAGTTTCCAATTCCGCATAGTACTCATGAGTTTTCTCCGGATTTAATGTGGGAACCGTCACCATGGGATGACCAAAATCCCGACCGTGAAGTGCGTCCAAAATTGAATGAAGCTTTTTACCGTCAATTCCGGTGTTGTAACCGGTGTTGTATGCTTCAAGACAATCAATGTCGGTGTCAAACCTTTCCTTCATTAATTTCTTTTGGGCGGCAACAATATTGTCGTTGGTGTACGTTCCGAGATTGAATATGTGCCAAGCCAGTTTGAAATCCTTCATGGCTGTGGCCAAGTCGGCCAAATATTCGTAATTCTTGTTTGTAACAGTCGTTACAACCGATAAAAAGGGCAAGTCGGATTTTTGACGTTCTTTTTCTCGATTAAGTGCTTCAAAGCCTCGAACCACGTTTTGATAACTTCCTTTTCCTCGTATGGCATCGTTCACTTCTTCGAAGCCGTCCAAAGAAACGAAAAGTCCGTCCCATTGGTCACGAACAATTTGTTCGGCGTATTTTTCCAAAAACGTACCGTTTGTGTTCACCGTTGCCAACATTCCTCGAGAACGAATATGTCGAATCAACTCAAACAAATGGGGATACATGAATGGCTCTCCGCCCCAAAGGTAAAAAGTCGGACGAGTAGGCGCCACGTCATCCACAAATTTTTTATATACTTCAAAGGGAGGTATCTTTTTTGCCTCTTCCACGCCCACAGGACCTTTCAAAATCCCTTTGTCACCACGCTGTCCGCACATTACACAACGTAAATTGCACAATGGTGTAAGTTTCATGTATACCAAACATAAATTCCTCATATGATCGAAATTTTCAAAATTTTTCGGAAACATTTCCATCATAGCTTTGGTAAGAAAAGAATGTCCCAATTTTATAGATGTTATGGGACGAGTTTTCATAGAATGAGTAACAAGTGAAAAATTAGAATCCATAAACTCCTCGCCACCGATTTTAGCATAAAAAAAAAATTTATGCAAGGGGCTTTACAATAAATTTTCAATTTTCAATAATAATTTCATGAATAAATCCGGAAAATTTTCGATTTCTCATTTTTTTGCTTGACTAAATTCACATAATTGTATAAAATCATCAGTGATGACCGAGAGAATAATTCCTTATTGGAAAAAAGAAATCGAAACCGCATCACGGGAAGTCCTTGCCGAAATTCAGTTGATGGGACTTAAACGACAAATCGAAAATGCCCTAAAAACTCCGTTTTATTCCGAAAAATTTCGCAATTTAGGCCTAAAATCCGGTGATGACATTAAATCCCTCGACGACTTGCGGGATTTGCCCTTTACCGCAAAAGACGATTTGCGACGGGCTTATCCCTACGGACTTTTGGCCTGTCCTCGACATGACCTGGTGCGTGTTCATGCTTCCAGTGGAACTACGGGAACGCCAACGGTAATTTATCACACACGTGAGGATTTGGATACTGCGGCGGACACCATGGCACGCTCAATTTTCGCAGCCGGCGGAACTTCCGACGACACATTGCAAAACATGATGACATACGGACTTTTCACCGGTGGGCTGGGCTTTCATTACGGCGCAGAAAAAATCGGAATGACTGTCATTCCCACAAGTTCCGGAAATACCATCCGCCAACTTAAATTTATGAAGGACTTTCAAACCACGGTAATCCACGCAACGCCCAGCTACCTTCTTTACCTCAACGAAATGATGGAAAATTACGGCTATAAGCGTTCCGATTTTGCCTTACGAATGGCCGTTACCGGCGCCGAGCCTCATTCGGAAGAATTACGGCAGAAAATCCAAAAAACACTGGATATCGAAGTATATAACTGCTACGGAATGAGCGAACTGAACGGTCCGGGCGTGGCTTTCGAATGTGTTTTCCGCCAAGGAATGCACCTTTGGGAAGATCGCTATATTGCGGAAATACTGGATCCGAAAACCATGGAGCCGGTGGAAGAGGGCGAAGTGGGGGAACTTGTGGTGACAATTCTCTGTCGCAACGCCATGCCCCTAATCCGTTATCGCACCCGGGATTTGACTCGATTCATCCCGGAACCCTGTCCTTGCGGGCGAACCCACCGCCGAATTGCCCGCTTCCTTGGACGAACGGACGATATGCTCATAATAAACGGCGTAAACGTCTTCCCGGGACAAATCGAAGAAGTCCTTCTCAAAATGAAGGGCATTGGTGCAAACTACCTCATTGTGGTTGAAAAAGACGGTGCCTTGGACAAGTTGACGGTACAAACCGAGGTTACGGCCGACATGTTCGCCGACGATTCTCGCATCCTCAATAAACTGAAAGAAAACTTGCGAGCGGAACTTTCCGCCCTCATAACCATAAATCCCCAAATTGAATTTAAGCAACCGGGTTCCATGATGTTAAGCGAAGGAAAGGCAAAACGGGTGGACGATCGTCGTGAAAAAATGTGATTTCCGCAAAATAAAACGTTTTTTTTCTAAACTATACTTGACTTTTTTTTCGCTTTGTGATAGAATGGTCTTGCTATGACCTATAACGAACTGAGAAGAAAATACATCGATTTTTTCGTTAGTAAAAATCATAAGGAAATTTCTGGAAAATCCCTTATCCCGGAAAATGATCCCACCGTATTGTTTACCACAGCGGGAATGCATCCTCTTGTGCCATATCTTATGGGTGAGC
>JAFNZQ010000043.1 GCA_017382775.1 Spirochaetaceae bacterium | reverse complement strand
GTTCCCAAGTGGCAAAAGCGGGATGACCAAGGGAAAATCCCACGTTAAAATTGTAGGAAAAATATTGGGATAAATCCCCTCGGATAAAGGCGGTAATCCAAACGTCTCCACCGAATTGGCTCTCGTTGAAATTTGCCTTCATTTCGCTTTCAACCTTGCCGCTCACCTCAATGTTATTTAAAAGTTCGTCACCACTTTCGTGACGAAAGGACAGGGTTTTATACCAAGGCTCGCCGGTTTTGGGTGATAGTCGCTCCATGTGATGAAGAGCAATTTGTTTTTCCGTGTCGGTGGAAAAATCACTTTTGGCAATTTGGTCCAAGGCCTTCAAAACCGTTTGAAGGGAATAGGGACGCGTCGTTATCAGTTGATCGCATTGGTGGCGTATTTGTGCCGTTTCCAAAAGGGGATAGACAACATCATCCAAGGGAACGCTGTTGTTAATTTGGCCGAATGCCAAATGAGAAAATGCAAAAAGTATTAAAAAGAAAAATCCTTTCACATTATAATTAAAACACAGAATCGGTGATTTGTCAAGTAAATCCGCGAAATTTTAAATGAACATAGGTAAAATTTATGAAAAACCTTGCAAAAAGTCAGTGATTTAGCTTTTTTAGCCCTTGACGAAGGCTGTTTTTTGTGATATAATTCTCCTATGAATAAAGAAGATGTTTATCACGCCTTACAGGATTTATCGCGTCACCAAAACTCACCCACGTTGGAAATTGCCACCATTTTGAAAACCGTTACCACAACTTCCGGGGAATCATCCTCTCCCGGTGAATTTATCGAGTTGTTGCAACAGTTGGAATTTGACAAAAGACTTGTAATAAATGATGACAACACAATCACCACAACCCATTATTTTTTGAACTTATACATCGAATATTACAGCAATCTTCATTCGGGAAGAAAAACCTCTTTCCCTTCTGTGAATACGGCACCAAAGTCTTTGCCCAACTCCCTTTTGCACCCCATTGACGTATCGGGACTTTTCACGCTCCTGGCCAGTACATCGGGATTGGAGGCCATAAATCCGGAACATAGGGGGAAACTGTTTTCCGTTCGTTTTAGCGGAAATTTACCGGCCATTGTTTTCCCCGTGGGCGTTCCCCTGAACGAACTTTTAGCCATTGCCACAACTCCCGTTCGCCGTGAATTGGACAAAAAGGAAGAGCTTGCACGCTATACCAGCAAGCTAATCACCACGCGCCCGGAGTCCGCGGATCTGATTCGAAAAATCATATCTCGATTCACCACAGGTTCATCTTCCCTGGCCAATATGACTGTGGGTTCAAAAATCAACATTGCCCTGTTTGAACAGCTGTTTTCATCCATGGCGAATACCATATTCATAAACAATCCCGATTCCCCCGATAAAACGCACATTATGCAAAGCCTGGAATTGCTACTGTCTTTGCTTCAATATTGCACCGAATTGCTTTACGGCGAAAAGAAGGCGGCCAACGCGAAGGAAGCACTGTACGAAGCCATGGGGCGTCCGCCATACATTTTCACCATGGGGGACATATTGCGGTTTAAAGACTCCAACGGGATTTTGCTTACAGACACCTGCGACAGAAGTTTCATTTCCTCCACACTGAAAGAAATGCTAACTCCCCAATTAACGCAAACCCTCGCGGATTTGATAATCGTTTCTCCGGAAAATTCGGAAAACTGCTACATTCTTGCGGACAAAGTTCTTTCTTTCGTAATGGATGGAATCCTTTCCGTGCGGGAAAAAATTTCCGACGAATTGCATAAGGAATGGTTGGATCTGCGAATGGATTTCCAACAAATTAAGGAAAGGGAACAACCTGCCGCATTCGAAAAGAAGCTGAATCAATTATTGAAAAACTTTGCTCCGGAATTACATTGGTTGCTTTTCAGCAACACCTTCTGGCACGTTTATTTTACCCATACCCAAAAGGATCCGTCCTTTGGCAAAACCTGGGCCTGCTTTGACGGAATGAAGCTTCAACCTCTTTCGAAAATATTAAATCTTTACTCCCAAATTATCTATGCCGGGGTTCTAAAAGAGTTGCCGGCCAGTTATCGTTTGCCGGTTGTCTCTTGGTTTATGAAGGTTCTTTCAAATTTCAAGAAAAAACGCAAGAATGCTCCGGAGTTTTCCCCCAACGAGCATTTAAAAGCCCCCGAATCATCCAAAAATTTCAAGCGTATGGAAGGGGAACTTTTACCCGGTAGCCGGTCTTTGGATGACGAATTGGCCTTTCTCAGTGACAAATGGAATATCCTTATTGAGAAAAATGCCCACGACAACCTACTCATCGACACAAACGAATTGATCAAGGATTATTTCCGACGAGAAATTCAACGCACTCACTCCTACCCCTCGGACATTTCCGAATTGTACGATCACGCGGAAAGGGTTCTGAGCAGACATTTAAGTTCCGACCAAATAAGGAACAAAAAGGCCTTGATGGACTACATTGCCCTGTATCTGTTTAAATTGATGAAACGTACCGAAATGTAGGAATTTTCAAACAAATTCCAAAAGGACTTTAACCGAACCGCCGCAAATCATTCCCTGGTTTTCCGCATCGGAGTTGGTCATTTTTACCCAATGAATTTCGGCATCGGACAAGGTGGGATTTTCAATCATTTTTTGACCGTGACAGATTATTTCGTATTCGGCACTTCCGCCACCCACAGTTCCGTAAATCACTCCTGCGGCGGAAATTACCATTCGTCCGCCCAACTTGGCCGGCGTTGAACCTTCCGCATCCAAAACCGTGGCCAAAACCAGTTTGTCGCCGGAATTTACAGCCCGAAAAAAGTCTTCATCCAAAACGGTGACATCGCCGATTTCCCGACGACGGAGAATTGTTTCCCCTAAAATACTTACCGCAATTTCGGCCGGCGTTTCGGCCTTTATGGCAAGCCCGATGGGAGCGCAGACTTCATCCAACTTTTCTTGGGAAAATCCTTCATTCAAAAGATGCTGAAAAATGATGAAATTTTTACGTTTACTGCCAATCATCCCCACATAAGCACAGGGATGAAGCAAAATTTCCCGAAGACAAATTCGGTCGGCGGAATGTCCGGAAGTTACAATTACGAAAAAATCGTTGGGTTGATAGGAAAAATCCTTTAGAACCCGATCAAATTCTCCACAGATGATTTCGTCGGCGGTGGGGAAAAATTCTTTGCAAGCAAATTCGGCCCGATTGTCGATTACCACCACGGAAAAGGCCGCCATGGAAGCCATTTTCGCCAAAGGGCGTGCAACGTGGCCTCCACCGCAAATTACCATCCTGGGCTTTGTGCTGATTTTTTCCACAAAAAAGTCGGAAACATTTTCGGGAAAATCACGCTCCGAAGACAGAAACCGATGTTCTCCAAGATTATCTTTGGCAATTCCCGTGAGCAAAAAGCCCTGTTTTGGAATTGTCCCATTGGAGTAAAAGGACATTTCGTTCATTTTACCTCCAAAACAGAAACGTATTTTCCGTCGGGAGTGTAACCTCGGTTGGAATTGGTTTTATCAACGGTACGAATTGCACCCACATAGAAAACATAATATTGGGTTCCTGCACTGATGGGCAGGGTGATGGAATAAACCCCGGATGAAACCTCTTTTAGATAGTACATATACGGATCCCAACTGTTGAAGGTACCGGCCAAGGTAACGTGCTCTCCGGGTTTTCCCATAAAAACGAACTTAACGCGACCGTCGGCCAACTGTTCTGTTCGTTTTAAAGGAGGCGTTTCAAGAGTTATGAGAGAAGAACTGATTCCCAACCGTTGATCGTAGCGACCGGCTTTATTCAAAGGATCGGTGGTCCAAAGTCCGTCCACCACCAACCGATATTCCACCTCCATAAGAGGTTCGGGAACTTCGTAGATAAAAAACAAAAAGGATGAAACAATTTCGTCTTCATCACCGCGAAGATTTACTCTTTCGAAATTGTGAATTTCTTTGTATTCCTGATGGGCAAAGGCAATTCCCGTCCAACGTGCATTCGGCGATGCGGTGAAAACCACGGTACGGTCACGAATAATGGGGGATTGAGCCTCGGTTATACCGGAAATGGCCGCGGTTTTTTCTCCATCGGAAAACTCCATGGCGAAACCGGAAATGAAAATAAAACTAAAAAATAATCGAAAAAGCGTCTTCTTCATACTTAAAGTTTCGGAATTTTATAATGTTTTTTCAAGAATTTTTTGCTAATTGGTGTATTTTTCGTAAATTTCGCCGTCGAGAATTTTAATTTTCAACAAAACTTCGTTGATTTTTTCCCGACTTTCGTTATACATCATGTAGTGATCAAGGAGCCAAAAATAGTGATTTATAAGACGAGGCTTCAAAATGGCCTCGTTGCTGCCTGCCTCTCGCATGGTGTTTTCCAAAGAATAAATCGTGGTTTGCAATCGTCCGATTTCCACTGCACGAAGTTGCCGCTTTACGTTGAAAACACCGAAAAGGACACCGTAAACCGGAATCCATTCCAATAATTCGTTGATGGCACAGGAACGAGCCTTTTGTACTTGGGCCAAAAGGCGGCAAAAAAGCTCGGAATCGAAAAAGCGAATGTCAACCTTGGATGCATCCAAAAAAAAGGCCTCGCGAAAAAGCACCTTGGAGGTTTGGTCTTCACCGCAAAGGGCATAACAATCTGCCATTTCCCCTAAAATGGCCGCGGTATTTGGAGACATGGAGTTGGCAATTTTGTAATATTCCAAAGCCTTGTCGTATTCACCCAATTTTTTGTAGCAAATAGCAAGTTTGCAATAGCCGTCGGTGTCCAAGGCACGGGCATCCAGTACGGAGGAATAATATTGCGCCACAACGGAAAAGACCACCACACGAAATGCGTAAAGGCACCGGTCAAAACGATTTGAATCACGGGCTATGAAATCGGTGAATTGATTCCAATGTTCCAAAATGGAATCTGCGTATACGCAGGCAACTTCCAAGGAGGAAGGAGGATGGAACAAAGTGGAGACATTCCAAAAGTTGAGGCACTTTAAGGCGTAAACAACCTCGTCGTTTTCCAAATCGGAAGCCAAAGCCGCAGAAAGATCGGCCTTGGCTTCATCGAATTTTCCTTCTTTTATGAGATTGTAGGAATATATGAGGCTTTGCTCGCTTTGATCCATGCTATTCAGTTAATATCTGAATAACTGCCTCATTGTCTTTCGCTTCGAGAATTTCACGTCGCTTATCAGCACTTTTGAACAACAAGCTGACTTCTGCCAAAAACTGCAGGTGTTTGCCGGTTTTGTTCGTGGGAGAAAGCGTCATAACGAAAATACGACAGGGTTCCTGGTCAAGGGAGTCGAAATCAACAGGTTCGTCGGAAATACCAATGCACGCAACCATGTCAGAAACTACATCTGTCTTGCCATGGGGAATGGCAATTCCGTGCTTCATACCGGTGGACATTTTCTGTTCCCGTTCGATAACACTTTTCAGTGCTTCGTCGCGGTTTGAAACTTTACCGGAAGCCACAAGGACGTCCACCATCTCTGAGATAATTTCTTCTTTTGTTTTGCCTTTGAGGTGTAAGTTTACCATGTCAGGCGTTAAGATACTCTTCAAATCCATAATGATATTATATCACAAAAAAAATAAAATGTCAAGACTTTTTATTAAAAAAAATTATTTTTTTTATCGAAATGACTTCGACAAGTTTTTCATCGAAATTTGGAAAGATAGGGATTGAAAGGGAAAGAAAACCTTTTGAAAGGTTGTCTTTCCCTTTTGAATTAGCCGAGAATAGCCAAAAGAACTCCCGCCGCCACAGCAGAACCGATAACGCCGGACACATTGGGACCCATTGCGTGCATGAGCAAGAAGTTGGTGGGATCTTCCTCCAAACCAACCTTGTTCGCCACGCGGGCTGCCATGGGTACAGCGGAAACGCCCGCAGCACCGATGAGAGGATTTATCTTTCGTTTTGAGACTGCGTTCATGAGTTTAGCCAACAAAACGCCACCGGCTGTTCCGATGGAGAATGCCACCAGTCCCAAAATCAGGATTCCCAAGGTTTCCGGACGCAGGAATTTTGCTGCTTCCAATTTGGAACCAACGGAAAGGCCTAACATTATGGTTACGATATTGCACAATTCGTTTTGGGCTGTTTTGGAAAGGCGTTCCGTTACGCCGGATTCTTTTGCCAAATTTCCGAACATCAAGGCACCGATAAGGGGCGCCGCATCGGGAAGCAAGAAGGCCACCAACAAGAGAACGATCAAGGGGAAGATAATTTTTTCCCTCTGACTTACAGGTCGCAACTGTTCCATTCGAATCATTCGTTCTTTCTTTGTGGTGAGAAGTCGCATTATGGGCGGCTGAATGATTGGAACCAAGGCCATGTAGGAATAGGCTGCCACCGCAATTGCACCCAAAAGGTCGGGAGAAAGGCGTGAGGCCACGAAAATTGCCGTGGGACCGTCGGCACCGCCGATGATTCCGATGGATGCGGCATCTTTTAAGGTGAATGTTATTCCGGGAACATATACGGACAGCAGTACAGCACCGATGAGGGTTGTGAAAATTCCCAACTGGGCGGCGGCTCCCAACAAGGCCGTTTTCGGGTTGGCAATGAGAGGCCCGAAATCCGTCATGGCTCCAACGCCCATGAAGATTAACAGAGGGAAAAGGCCGGATTCAATTCCGAACGTGTAAATTTGTCCCAAAAAGCCACCGGCAACCACAGAAGAAACGGCACCGTTTATGGCTGTGGAAAAAGGCAAATCCGCAATTCCGGCCAAAGGAATGTTTGCCAAAATTCCACCAAACCCGATGGGGAGAAGCAACAAGGGTTCGAATCCCTTGGCGATTGCCAAATAAATCAGCAAAAGTCCCACTGCAATCATTAAAACGTTCTGCCACAGGGGCGTGAATTTTTCGATGCTTGCGGTGTAATCCTTGTATGTTCCCTCTTCCGCCGTTTGAATTTTGTCATTCATGGCCTGGTACTTCTGATGAATTTCTTCTTCCGTGGGAGGATGAATGGCACCGTAACTGGTGGAATTCAAGAGAGCTTTGAGAGAATCCAACAAGGACAGGGTACCTTCTCCCTCTTCTTCGGAGGGGAAAACAGGTGCAGGCTCCGGTCCGTGGGGGACACCTTCGTCAAATTCTTCCACCGGAACGGCCTCGGTCTCTGATACGATGACCTCGGATGCGTCTTGGGCAGGCAAAAATGCTGTGAGCCACAAAAATAGGCTAAAAACCCACAAAAATTTTTTCATTCTGTGCCCCTTATTCAATGATTGCCAAATCTTGTCCCGCATTAACGGAATCGCCTTGTTTGACCAAAATCTGTTTGATGGTTCCGTCGCAGGTGGCTTTCATTTCGATTTCCATTTTCAAAGCTTCGAGAACGACAACCACGTCACCGTTTTTCACGCTGTCACCAACGTTGGCAACCACTCGGAGGACGGTTCCTTGAACACCGGCTTGTAAGGCACCGCCACCGCTGCTTTTAGGTGCGGATGAGGATGCAGGTGCGGCTGCCGGAGCTGCATCGGAAATTCCGTCTTGTATGGTAAAGTCGTACTGAACGCCGTTTACCGTAGCCTTGTTGCCTTCGATTTTTACGCCGAAATTTTTTCCGCCCAAGCTGACTGTAACACCGGCTGCGGCATTGGTTGTTTTGCGAACGCCCAATTTGGCATCACCTTTAAGGAATGCGATACCTTTTTCTTTACAGCAAGCTGCGATGAATACGTTTTCGTCGGACAAGTCGGTAATTCCCGCTTCTTTGAGGGCGGCCTCGGCTGCGGCACGGCCTTTTTTGGGATCTTTGTCGTCAATGTCCATGGCCATTTCGGTGGTAGTTGGGAGACCGAGTTGTTCGGAAGCGATTTTTACAACTTCGGCATCGGGCTCGCAGGGAGTCTTTCCGAAGTAACCCAGCACCATGCGGCCATAACCGGGAGCGATTTTGCTCCAATTTCCGAAAATTGCGTTGTTAAAAGCCTGTTGGACGTAGAATTGGGACACGGGAGTAACGGATGTTCCGAAACCGCCTTTGGACACAACTTCGGTCATGGCTTTAAGTACATCAGGGAATTTATCCATTAAGTTATTGTCGCGCATCATTTGTGTGTTGGCCGTCAATGCTCCACCGGGCATGGGGGCAAAGGGAATGAGAGGTTCAACCGTGCGGCTTTCGGGGGGCATGAAATAGTCGGCCATGCAACCTTTGAAAACCTCGGAAGCCTCGCGAACTTTGTCGATATCAATGTCCAAATCGAAATCTGTTCCGCGGAGAGCGTGCCACATTACGATTAAGTCGGTCTGACAGGTTCCGCCACTGACCGGTGCCAAAGAAAGGTCGATACAGTCAGCGCCGGCTTCGAGGGCGGCCTTGTACTGAAGTGCACCGACACCGGCTGTTTCGTGGCTGTGCATTTGAATGCGAATGTCTTTTCCCAAAAGTTTTCGAGCACCTTTGATTGTGTCGTAAACAATGGCCGGAGTGGATGTACCGGAAGCGTCTTTGAAACAAACGGAATCAAATTCCACTTCTTTCTGAATTTTCTTCAAAACGTCCAAGTAAAAATCCGCATCATGGGCGCCGGAACATCCGGGAGGCAATGCCATCATTGTGACGGTAACTTGGTGATGAAGCCCGGCTTCTTTAATGCATTTTCCGCTGTAAATAAGGTTGTTGATGTCGTTTAAGGCATCGAAATTTCGGATTGTGGAAATGCCGTGTTTTTTGAACAAATCGGCATGGAGTTTAATCATGTCACGAGGCTGGCTTTCAAGGCCCACAACGTTTACACCTCGCGCCAAGGTTTGCAAATCCGCATCGGGACCGACAGTTTTGCGGAAAGCATCCATTACATCGAAGGCATTTTCTTGGTTGTAGAAAAATGCACTTTGGAAAGTGGCTCCGCCGCCGGATTCGAAATAGCGAATACCTGCGTTTTTACAAGCCTCTACTGCGGGCAAGAAATCTTTTGAAAGCACACGGGCTCCAAAAACCGACTGAAAACCGTCACGAAATGCGGTCAACATGAATTGAATTTTCTTCTTTGCCATAAAAACTCCGCCTCAAATTAGTTCATTGAATTTTTTGCGATTGCGATTGCCGCCGCCACGAGGGCTTCGTCATCCTGCTTTGAAACGCCGACCTTCTCTCCTTGACGCCGGTCTAAAACGGGAACGATCTTTCCCACGGCAGACACCGCACACACCAAGATAATAAGAAAAAGGAAAACAACTCCCATTCCAATCAACGTTATCTGCAAACTTTGCTCGATCAATGGGTTCATAAATCCTCCAAAATTTTATACAATAATGCTACCATGTTTTTTAAAATTTGTCAAGGAAAATATCAATTTTTGCAAAAAAGGAATTTCCCATTTACAAAATTTAAAAAAAAGAAAGGCCCTTCCCCCAAAAACAGCGAATTTTATAAGGAAAAAGCCTTTTTTAGTCTATTTAGCGTTTAAGATTGGCAGCGGTTGCCAACATTGTGTCGCTGGTTTGGATTGCCTTGGAACTGATTTCGTAGGCACGTTGCGCAACAATCATTTGCACCATTTCGTTCACCACGGAAACATTGGACATTTCCAAAAACTTGTGGCGAAGAGTTCCCAAGCCTTCAAAGCCGGGCAATCCCGCAATGGCGTCTCCGGAAGCCAAGGTTTCAGTGTACAAATTGTCACCTTCGGCCTGCAAACCCACGGGGTTGGCAAAACGGTAGAGTTCCAGCTGTCCCACTTCAAGGGGCTCGTCGGAACCGTTTACTTTCACGGTGACGCGACCGTCAACGGAAACGGCAATGGTCTCCAACTGGTAACCGTCGGGCATAATTATTTCGGGAAAAACGCGCAAACCGTTTGATGTGACAAGTTGACCTTCCGAATCCACCTTGAAGGAACCGTCTCGAGTATAGGCAAAACTTCCGTCATACTGTTGTACACGGAAAAAGCCTTCTCCGGAAATGGCCACGTCGGTGAAATTTCCCGTGGTCTGCAAGTTCCCTTGATCGAACATTCGTTGGGTGGATGCCACTTTGGTACCTGTTCCCATCTGAATGCCCACGGGAGTCACAGTGTCAACGGTGGCGGGAGTGCCTGCCGCCTTTACGGTTTGATAAATCAGGTCTTCGAACTCAACACGTTGTTTTTTGTAACCTGTTGTATTCACGTTGGATAGGTTATTGGAAATAGTGTCTATGCTTTGTTGCTGACCGTTCATGCCGGTTGCTGCTGTCCACAAACTTCGAACCATTAAAATCTCCTAAAAAAATACTCAATAACACTTCAGTATCGTCAAAAACAAAAGGGATTTTAATAAAAAAGAGGGAATTGGAAAAGAAATTTTAAAAAAAAGCTCTCCCCCGGTTGGGCTTGAACCAACGACCCACAGATTAACAGTCTGTTGCTCTGCCAACTGAGCTACAGGGGAAAGTATTTGTATATTACATCAAATTAAAAATCGTGTCAAGTAAAAATTAAAAAAAATGTGATTTTTTTTTGTTTTTTTCATTTTTTATTATGCAATCTTGACAATCGGACATTTTCGTGCTAATATAGAGTAGCGATGGAGCAAAAATTTGCTGATTTTTCGAAAACTCGGAGGATAAAATGAAAAAAGGTATTTCTGTTGTTCTTTTAATTCTTGTTTCTTTCAATATCGTGGCAAAGGAGTGGGACATCTATCATGGCGCTGACAAAAAAACCCTGGAAACCATAAAAAAGTGTGATGAGCACATCGCAAAGGAACAATTCAAAAAGGCTGCGGACCTTGTGATGAGTTGCGAAAATGAATATATAATTTACAAGTATATTGAAGTTTGTACCATGTATTTTGCAAAAAGCATGATGCATACCCTTTTCGCTTTCAAAGATTTACAAGAAGGCGAAGACATATTGGATGTGCGAAGAGGCGACGGCCCTATCTCCTTTAATTCCGTACCGAAACCGGAAATAATAATCAGCAATTACGAAAAAGACCACGGAAAGTCCATTATTTTGGATCTAGCACTGGCCAATTATTACTATGATGCATCAAAACGTTATGGAGATCAATGGCTCAAAACCCCGGATGAAATTTTCAAAATCGCCACTGACATTTACAAACGAGCCTATGCCCAAAAGGTTTACGACGAAAAATCCTTGGACAATTATGCCAGCATTTTGTTGCTATCTCGACAATTTGAGGAAGCGGACAAAATTTTTACCGTCCTTGCGAAAAAAAGGCCCACAAACGGAAGTTATTGGTATAATATTGCCCTTTCGAGAATGCATCGCAATATGTACAAGGAAGCCGTTTATCCTGCGGAAATGGCTGTGAAAAATAAGGAAGACGATCCGGATTATCACTTTGACACCTGTCTTCTCCTTGCCGATGCCTATGAATGGAGCGGAGATTACAAATTGGCGGAGAAAACTTTTTTGGACACCGCAAAGAAATTCCCCCATCAACCCCTGCCCTACCAGCGACTGGGTGAATTGTTTCTGCGTCATCTCGAGATTCGTGACACAAAAAAAGCGGACGACTATATGGACAAAGTTCTATCCATTGCTTGTGACGAAATCACCGGTTACCATACAACAAAGGTGTATTTGGCCTATGGAAATCCCCAATTGGTGATAGATTTTCTTAACCGCAACTTGAAAATTCATACAAAACAAGAATCCCAAGCTTTTCTGTACTATTATCTTTCCCAAGCATATTGGGAAGTCAAAGACATGGACAACGCAAAAACCGCCATCGAAAAGGCGGAAAGCCTTTTTCGAAAAATCGAAAATAATACATACATAAATGAGTGCATCGCCATAAAAAAAGAGATGGGAATAAAATAGCAATTAACTCGGGCGGAAGCAACATCCGCCGAGAAAACCTTTGATGTATCAAAAACAGGTCTCATCACCGTTGACGAAAAAGCCTTTATATGGTAGTATTTTGCCGTGAAGGTTTTTAATTTTGTTTTTTTCGTTTTAATTCTCAATTTAAGCGCTTTTTCCGCAGATTTGCCGGAAAATTTGGAACTCCCAACCTGTGCCGCAATAAAGGCAGACAGTGGTCATTTTGTTTCCCACAAAAATTTTTACAGTCTTTGTTATAGAGAAAATTATGAGCAATCGGAATGGGTTGCTTACAAACTAAGCAGCGATGACTTGGGCAAAAACACGGAACGCACGGAAGATTTTCGCTCCGATTCCTTTATTCCCACAGGGTCGGCTGTGCTGGAAGATTATCGCAAATCCGGTTTCGACCGAGGCCATTTGGCGCCGGCCGCCGACTTTGCTTTCAGCGAAGAAGCCATGAGCGAAACCTTTCTCATGAGCAACATGAGTCCCCAAACTGCCGGTTTCAATCGAGGAATTTGGGCCAAATTGGAAAAACAAGTTCGTACATGGGCCGGCAAATTCGGGGAAATATACGTTGTTACCGGCCCGATTTTGGAAAAGAACAGGTACGAAACCATTGGTGTGAACCATGTTGCCGTTCCGGAATTTTTTTATAAAGCTCTGGCCGTTCCCCATGGCGAGCGAGTGGAACTCATCGCATTTATTTTGCCAAACCGGTCATCGAAGCAGCCGTTAAGTGACTTTGCTGTGTCCATCGACAAATTGGAAGAGCGAACCGGAATCGACTTTTTCCCTGCCTTGGATGATGCTACGGAAACGGCTGCGGAAAAAACCATAAACGAAAAAGTTTGGTTCTGAAAAACGGCTCGCTCACCTTTGGAAACAAAAAAAGGGCGACTTCATGCCGCCCTTTCGATAAAATCAAAGTCTGTTAATTTGCATCAATATAGGACAGGTTTAATCGTCCCATCTTGTCGATTTCGAGCAATTTTACTTTGATTTGGTCGCCTTCTTTACACACGCCCTCCATGGAAGCAAGGCGTTTTTCCGAGAATTTGGAAATGTGACAAAGGCCTTCTTTTCCGGGAAGGATTTCGATGAAGGCACCGAAATCCATTACTTTTTTCACCGTTCCGTTGTAGATTTGTCCCACTTCGGGGTCTGCAACGATTGCCATTACCGCAGCCTTGGCCGATGCCGCAACCTTGGTGTTTCGGGCGTAAATTGTTACGGTTCCGTCATTTTCGGTGTTGATTGTAACGCTGTGAGCCTCGCAAATTCCTTTAATGGTTTTTCCGCCGGGTCCAATCAATAATCCCAACTTGTCCGGATCAATCTTGATTGCTTCAACCTTAGGCGCATACTCGCTTATGGTGGGATTGGGCTTGCTGATTGTTTGGTTCATTATTCCCAAAATGTGCATTCGGCCGCGTTTTGCTTGGGCCAATGCGTTTTTCATTATTTCGGTAGAAACTCCGGCGATTTTAATATCCATTTGGAAGCCGGTAATTCCGTCTTCCGTTCCGGCAACCTTAAAGTCCATGTCGCCTAAATGGTCTTCATCTCCGAGAATGTCGCTCAAAATGGCGTATTTGTCGCCCTCGGTGATAAGTCCCATGGCAATTCCCGCCACCGGTTTTTTCATGGGAACACCGGCGTGAAGCATACAAAGCGTTCCGCCACAAACGGTTGCCATGGAGGACGAACCGTTGGATTCCAAAATTTCGGAAACAACACGGATTGTGTAGGGGAAAGCCTCTTTTGAAGGAACCATTGGCTCCAAAGAGCGACGAGCCAAATTGCCGTGACCGATTTCGCGACGTCCCGTGCCGCCGAAACGGCCGACTTCGCCTACGGAATAGGGCGGAAAGTTGTAATGCAGCAAGAAATTTTCCGAACGATCGCCGTCAATGTCGTCGTAGCTTTGTTCGTCAAAACTGGTTCCCAAGGTGGCCACGGAAAGGGACTGGGTTTCGCCACGGGTAAACAGGGCAGAACCGTGAGGCCGAGGAAGAACACCGATTTCGCAGGTGATTTGTCGAATTTCCTCCGTGGTTCGACCGTCGAGACGTTGATTTTTCTCCAAGATGTTGCTGCGAAGGATTTCGTACTGCATTTGCTCGAAAAGGGCATCGAAAAGTTTTTTCTGAATTTCGTCTTCCAACTGAGCGGCGTATTTTTCTTCAAATTCGGCCTGAATAGCGTGAAGTTTTTCGTGGCGTTCCAACTTGGCTTTTATAAAACTGGCTTCTTCCAACAAGGGATAAGCGGCGGAACGGATTTCGTCCTTGTTTTCCAACTCTGCCTGTAAGGGGCAAAGGGGCAACTTTTCTTTACCGCAAAGTTTTCGCAACTGTTCTTGCAAATCGCAAAGGTTTTTAATAAATTCCTTTCCTTTTTCCAAGGCTTCCAGCATCACTTCTTCGGAAACTTCCTTTGCGCCGCCTTCAACCATGGTAATGCCTTCCGCAGTTCCGGCAACAACAATTTCCATGTCGGCGTTTTCAATTTGCTCGAAACGGGGATTCATCAAAAATTCGCCGTCTTTGTAGGCAATACGAACGCCGCCCACAGGTCCGTTAAAGGGAATGTCGGAAATATGTACCGCAGCCGATGCGGCAATAATGGCAATCATGTCCGGCGGGTTTTCCATATCGGTGGAAATGCAGGTGGGAATCAACTGAATGTCACGTCCAAAGGATTTATCGAATAAAGGTCGCATGGGACGATCAATCAATCGTGAAACCAAAATTTCTTTGTCTTTCGGTCGGCCTTCGCGCTTTATGAAGCCACCGGGGATTTTTCCCGCAGCGTAATATTTTTCGTTATAATCAACCGTTAAAGGAACGTAATCTAAACCTTCTTGTGATGATGTTGAGCAACAAACTGTTGCCAAAACGGCACTTCCCGCATATGTTGCCAAAACGGCACCGTTTGCCTGTTTGGCCATTCTTCCTGTTTCCAAGACCAATTCGTGGTCTCCGATTTTCATAGAAACTCTCTGCATCATGTTTCTTTCTCTCCTTAAAAATCCTAAACTGTCTTCCATATTATATACCAAAAATTTTTTTTTGGCAAGGGATTTTATCCGATTATACATTTTTTTTTATTTCTCCCCTTTTGCTTCATCAAAAAGGGAAATTCAAAAAATTTAAAATTTTGAAAAATTTTGATTTTCCTATTGTTTTTTTTAACAAAAAGTGATATTATAAAATGAGGTTTTTTTATGGAAAAGGAAATTACGACTGTGGATCAAGTTTTGCCAAACCGTTTACTGCTCATCGCCCTTAACGGAAGGCCGATTTTTCCGGGAATTTTTACCCCTCTGATGGTGAATACGGCGGAAGATTTGAATGTAATCGAAAGGGCCTATGAAAGTGACGGACTTATCGGTTTGGTTCTGCAAAACACCGAAGTGGCAAATCCGGAAGTGGCTGATCTTCACAAAATCGGTTGCGTCGCTCGCATTATGAAAAAGGTGAATCTTCCCGACGGTGGCGTAAACGTTTTTATTTCCACCATAAAGCGTTTCAAAATTAAACGGGTTTTGAGCAGGCAAAATCCCATGTCGGCGGCGGTGGAATATATTGAAGATTTGTGGGAAGATCCCGTTAAAATAAAGGCCTATGCTCGAACGCTCCTTAGCGAAATGAAGGAAAGCGCGGAGAACAACCCTCTTTTTTCCGAAGAAATGCGCCTCAACATGGTGAATATCGACAACCCCGGAAAGATTGCGGACTTTATTGCCTCCGTTCTTAACTTGGAAAAGGAAGAGCAGCAAAAAATCTTGGAAGAAGCCGATGTTCTGAAACGTATTTATTCCGTCTTGATTTTCGTAAAACGGGAACAGGAATTACTTCATATTCAAAAGAAGATTCAAAACGAGTTGAACGAACGCATCGAAAAAAGCCAACGGGAACATTTTTTGCGTGAAGAACTGGATGCAATCAAAAACGAGCTGAACATCCCCACGGATGCGAAAAATCGGGATTACGAAAAATTCAAGGAAAAAATCGAAGCTTTGAACTTCACCGGCGAAATAAAGGAAACCTTGGATGACGAATTGGATAAATTCGCCCTTTTGGAACCCTCGTCACCGGAATACACCGTTTCCCGAAATTACCTGGATTTGGTTGCATCGCTGCCTTGGCGTGACAACACTGTGGCCAATTTCAGTTTGACAAAGGCAAAAAAGACGCTGGAAAACGACCACTACGGAATGGAAGACGTTAAAAAACGCATTTTCGAATACCTTTCGGTGCGAAAAATGAAAAACGACAACAAAGGCGCCATCATTTTGTTGGTGGGACCGCCGGGAGTGGGAAAAACCAGCGTGGGAAAATCCATTGCGCGGGCAATGAACAAGCCCTTTTTCCGTTTTTCCGTAGGCGGATTAACTGATGCGGACGAGTTGAAAGGCCACAGACGAACCTATATCGGAGCCTTGCCGGGTAAAATCCTCCAAGGATTGAAAATCACCAAATCCCGTTCACCGGTTTTCATGATAGACGAGGTTGACAAAATGGGTCACGGCGGAAATCGCGGAGATCCGGCCAGTGTTTTATTGGAAATCCTCGATCCGGAGCAAAATTCCGCTTTCCGCGATTACTATTTGGATTTGCCCTTTGATTTATCCGACGTTCTTTTCATCTTAACCGCAAACACTTTGGACAACGTTTTGGAACCCCTTTTGGATAGGGCGGAAATAATCAATCTTTCCGGCTATGTGGATCAAGAAAAGGTACAAATCGCAAAAAAATACCTTGTTCCCAAAAGTCTTAAAAAGAACGGTTTGCAGAAAAACCAGGTTGTTTATTCCTCCAAAATCCTTTTGGAAATTGCCAATTTCTACGCTCGGGAATCCGGCGTTCGAAACATGGAAGCCTGTTTGGACAAAATCCATCGAAAATACACCACGGAATTGCTGGAAAATGTGGATTTCAAAACCGTGGAGGCAAAGGACGGAAAAATGCTCATCGATTCCGTTTCCGACGAAGAGACGCGAAATTTGCTTCTGAAAGAAAAGGAACTCACCGATGAGGATTTGAAAAAATATCTTGGGAAGCCGCCTTTCAGCGACGATGACATTAAAAAAGCCGATGTGGCAGGAACGGCCATCGGTTTGGCTTGGACAAGCATGGGTGGCGACACCATGATTATCGAATCCGTTGCCATGCAGTCTTCTCCGGGAAAGGGCGGATTGCAACTCACCGGACAACTGGGTGATGTTATGAAAGAGTCCGCAATGATTGCCAAAAACTGGATTAGTGCCCACTTCCTCAAAAAGGGAAAGATTACACCGCGATGGCTGGAAACCCATTCCATTCACCTCCACGTTCCGGAGGGTGCCACACCGAAAGACGGACCTTCCGCCGGAATAACCATGGCCACGGCCCTTTATTCACTCATAACCGGGAAGAAAATCCGTCCCAATTTGGCAATGACGGGGGAACTTTCCCTCACCGGACAGGTTCTACCCATTGGCGGATTAAAGGAAAAAACCGTTGCCGCAAAACGGAATAAAATCCGAAAGATAATAATTCCCAAGGCCAATATGCGGGATTTGGAAAAAATCCCCGAAAACGTGAAAAAAGGCCTTACCTTTTATCCGGTTTCTCGCATGGAAGAGGTTTTGGAAATAGCTTTCGGAAAGGCAAAATAAGTAATTTCCGATACTGAAACCTACAAGATACAAGAACTTCATCTTCCGGTGTATCACGCCCTGTGTTTAATGCCGGAAGATGCCCGCCGGGAAGATTGAAAACACATTTAAATGCCATGCTCGTCACCTTTTAAGAGAACTTTAACAAAAAATGACACTTTGTCATTTTTTGTTCGAAAAAAATGTGACAACTGTTACACTTATCCACATTTTGACCAATTTTACATTACAAAAAATGTGAATCTGTCACTTTTTGAATCGCGGATAAAAAAAACACATTGATTTTAGGGCCAAAATATAGTACCATTACTTTATTATGATGAAGAAATATTTTTATTTGTGTGTATTTGTTTTAGTTGGCTGTCTCGGGTTTTTTCCTGCAAGCAATTAACTCTGCCCGATGGGAAAAAAGGTATGTCGGCCGGAGGTCCTTCATCCAATTCAACGGGATGGAGCGCTCCCACCAACTTCACCGTTTCCCACGGTTTATACAGACGAATCGAACTTTCTTGGACTCCGGTACGGGGTGCCAAAGAGTACGAAATTTGGTCTGCACAAAACCATACTGACGAATTTGTACGAGAAACGGGAGTGTTCACATCAGCTTCGGCAATCCTTGATTGTGAAGCGGGCAGTGGTCGCCTCTACAAGGTTCGAGCCAAAAACGGCAACACTTACAGTTCTTTCAGTCTTCTGCAATTTGGTACAACTTTGGCCGCGCCCCAAATTACTTGGGACGGTGATGATGGCGGAATAAGTTGGCAAATGAATAACTTCCGCGACGGAAGCGAATATGCAAGTTACGAAACCGAAGTTTGCTATGAAGTATATTACGGCAAAGATGAATCAAATTTCACCTTGGCCGCCACTTTCTTCCCCGATGAAGAAGGTGTGGCAAACACAAACTGGAAATTCGGAAACGTTTTGGATTCCGGAACAAATTATTTCTTCAAAGTTCGGGCTTATCTTAAAGAAAATCCCGAAGAATGGGAAGAGAGCATTCCCATGGACCACGAAACTCTTCACAGAGTTGTCGCTTCCCCTGCCACAAACTTTGCTGTTTCTTCGGGAATGTATCCGGACAAGATTGCTCTTAAATTCACCACACCTCCCTATGTGGAAATAAAGAAAAGCGACGATACTTGGGAACGCCGTTCCGTTTATTTTGAAATTCGCCGATCTTTGGCAGGATTGAACATGTTTGAAACCATCACTCCCACCGGCGGAATTGGTGTGGAACTTGACGGCTTCAAAGTGTATGCGGAAGGAACCAAGGCCGATTTTAGCCTTTACAACAAGGAACAGGTTCTTACCGTTTTTGATTCCACTGCCTTGAAAAGCGGCGAAGTTTACGACTACGAAATTGTCTCATGGGGTGATTTCACCACCCACGACAACGGCGCAGACACAAAGGGTGAAAAAACCGAGGTTTTATCCGCCTCATTATTACGAAACATTTCTTCATTAAATACTGTAACTACCGAAAAAATTACGGAAGGCTCATCGGGTACCGAAACTGTTTCTTTCCAAACAGATTGGCGAGACATTTCGGAGCCTGTTTCCTTCACTTTATCCATGGCCTGCAAAATCGGCGATGCGGCAAGTTTTGATCCGGAAGTGGTTTTGAGTGAGAATTTGACCATCAACGCCGAGGGCTTCCTCTGTGTCGAAGACGGAACGGTTTTCACCTATTCCCAAGCCTTTGACGGAACGGTCCTGTATGTACAATTCAACCTTACAGGCAAATACATTGGGGAAAATCCCGCCGAGTTTGCAGATCTTATGGAAATTTCCAAGTCCACAAACGAAATTTTGTTTACCACCACACCGGCACCTTATTTGAATAAAATTGTTGCCACCGACGGATTTATCTCTTCCTCGAAAATCACCATGTACGGTGTTGATCCCATAACAGGATTGGGTTGCGACTTTGAAGACGATGTGGAATACACTCTTTTCTACGGCGTGGACGGGGATTTATCCAACGAATTTGCCGACATTGAGTCCTCCAACTTTACCTTGACCGGTCTGGAAAGCGGCAAAACCTATTCCGCAAAACTTCAAGCGGTGCGTAACGGCTTGAAAGCAGAAACTCCGGAAGTTGACTTCACCACCTTGGGTGCTCCTTCCATCAACGTACCTTACGGAACCCATTCCTACGACCAAATTAAGGTGGAATGGACGGAAACGCCGGCTGCCGAACACTATCTTTTGAAGTACACCACCGCTGACGGCGAGGAAGTTGTATCTTCCGCCATTAACCCCGGTGATTTTACCGGAACGGATCCCGTTTCTTACAGCAACATTTCCGTTACTCGTTTGGGCGACAAATACACCGCCTACATTACTCACCCCGATGCCACCGATTATTCAAAGAGCGGAAAACCCTTGGAAGTGAGGGTACAAGCCGTCGCTCAAGAAGCAACGCAGGCCGATTCTTTCATTAACCTTTTCGGCCCTGCGGAAGTTGAAGTTTCCGCCACCAAGGCCGAAAGCCACAATTATGTGGAAATCGCATGGAATCACCTTAACGGTGCAAAGGCCTATCGTATTTACCGCAATCGTACCGACGAAATTGTGGATGAATACGTTGTTTACCTTGATGAGAAAACAGGCAACTGGGTTGTTGCCCTTGGCGGAACATCCCTTATAGAAGACACTGAAATTTGCGAATTGGTCATTGACGGCAACCGTTTCGTCTTAACGGACAAGGTGGTTTTCGATGACAAAAAAGAAGCGGCCAAGGCAATCGCCGGAGAAATGTACGGTTCATGGGTGGAAAATCAGTCACAAATGGCTTGGGATACAGCATTTGAATATAAGGTTATTCCTCACTATAATCGCAGCATTTCACAAGTTAAATACGTTTTGGAAGATGTTCCCACCGTTGCGGGCTACGTTTTGGGATATCCCACCAATGCTGTCGTTTCCCGCGGTTATGACGATGAATATTCCGTTGCAGGCGACAGTGTTGCAATTAACTCTGTTCTCAACAGTACTGAGTTAAACAAGGCCGTTTTCGACAAGATTCGCATTACATGGAATCCGCCGAAGCCCGGAAAATATTCCGCCGTGAAACCCAGTGGCGGTTATCGAATTTACCGCCGTAAAGTTGGCACCGCTTCCTGGGAAAACATTTCTAATCCTTCGAAAAGCGATACTTCCTATTTGGATGGCACAGCCCAGGCTTACACCATGTACGACTACATGGTCGTTGCAGTGGCAGGAGACGGCAATATTTCTCCCGCTAAGGATGCCGATTATGTTGCTTCCTTGGAAAAGGTCGGAAACAATCGCGGTTACAAACTGGGTTCAATCACCATGAGCGGAGTTAGCCGAAATCGTACTTTCAACACCGATTCCGGTAGCATGGTTCTTACTCGTGATAACACGGTGCAACTCACCAAAAACGGTGTAAAAACCTTCCAGGAATTGGTTTCTTGGCGTGTTTTGGGTGACGATAACAGCCAAAACCGGGTTGCACAACCCTCCGGCTTCATTGTGGAAGTGCAGAACAACGACATTGGTGGGGACTACCGCGTTATTGCCGATCTTCCATTGACCATAAACCAACAGGGTCGCAGCAATGTGGCTTACCAAGCGGTTTTGAGCACTTTCGGTTTTGACGGCAAAAAGTCCGGCGACAGTGCCTACAACACCGGTTTGGATATGTTGAAGGTTCTCAACAATTATAAGCACACTTTCCGTGTACGTGCCTACGTTACCGACCCGGAAAGCGGACGTCGTTCCTATTCCGCAGCCTCCTCCAACACTGCCTGGGGCGCCAGAGAAATTACCCACGAAGAATTTGCCTGTGCCGCCGGTCAGGTGATGAGACCTGCAATACAGAATACATGCAATTGGCAATCTACTCTGTCCTGGAAACGGGATACACCCTCCGGAATGTCAGGCTATGTATATAGGAGAAGTTCCTCTGGAGTTGGAATGTGGGCTTTTATCTTTGATAGCGTACACGGAAACTTTATGACCATTAAAGGAAAACTCGGTGCAGAATCCTACGGTGCCGGCAGATGGCCCCGATATTATTTTACCAACTTAACGGGAAGCGTCAATGGCACCAAT
>JAFNZQ010000042.1 GCA_017382775.1 Spirochaetaceae bacterium | reverse complement strand
ATGGCAGGTACGAGTGCAACCTTGCTTGCCAAGCGTTGGGAGTCCGCGCTTTTGGTTAACGTTGACAACGATACTTTGTCGCGGTTGCTTTCCAACAAGGAAGCCTTGGATGCGATTATGAATATCGAAGGTTTCCGTTCTTTGAATCAAGACATTCAAACGATTATCAACAAGTCCGAACACGTGAAAAAGGCGAAAAAGGAAGCAGGCGATAAACTCACGCCGAAAGAAAAGAAGGAACTTTCCGACGAAGAAAAAGAGTACAAATCCAAGCGAAAGCAAATTCAAGAAAAACTCATCAAGTTTGCTACGCGTATTCCCGTGTTTATGTATTTAACGGATTACCGCGAACGTTCTTTGAAGGACGTAATTACGCAGTTAGAGCCTGGGCTTTTCAAGAAAGTTACGGGTTTGGACGTTAACGATTTCAACCTTTTGTGTTCTATCGGCGTATTTAACGCAAGTCTTATGAACGACGCAATTTTCAAGTTCAAACGTTATGAAGATTCGTCGCTGTCCTATACGGGTATCGAAAAGAATATTTCCGACGAAATCGGTGGTTGGGATACTGTTATCCGCAGAGAAGAATACCAAAAACTGTTCTTCAATCAACAGGCAACGATGGATTTTGTGGCGGAAGCAATGCCCGAAGTCGCAGAAGAAATCGCCCCTGCCGTTGTCGAGCCGAAAGTTGCTATTACGCGCGACGGACAAACGGTTACGCCTGCCGATTATGAACGATTTGGCGGTAGAGTTGGGATTGTGGTGACAAGTCGCCCTGCACAACAGCAAGAACAAGAAGAAAAGCCCGAACTTGACCTGTCGGGCGCAGTCGCAGGAGCAACCGTTCTTCACAAGAAGTTTGGCGAAGGCAAGATTATCCGTATCGACAAAGCGCAAAAGTATATCAAAGTCGATTTCGGACAAGGCGAAAAGACGTTTGTATTCCCTTCCGCTTTTGAAATGGGTTTCTTGCGGCTCTCTTCATCACCAACATCCCCCAAAAAAATGTAATCGAATTACGAAAGTTCGCCCGAAAAAGTGTAAACATGTTGCAAAGTGGGAAGTGGGTAATGGTCTCACGTTGTTCGTCATGCGTCATGCTGAACTTGTTTCAGCATCTTTGATGCGCATCTCGGACGCGCATCTCCGGCGACCGGCTCTGATGTATGGATTCCGAAACAAGTTCGGAATGACATGTCGGCCACATCTCGGTCGTGCATCTCGGACGACCGGTTCTGATGTGTGGATTCCGAAACAAGTTCGGAATGACGATTGTTTAAATGGGCGTTGTCGTATCGCCGGACGCAATCGGCAGGTAAACCGGCTTACCTAGCTGTAAGCTACTTGCCTGACGGCAAGCGGTTGAGGCACTTTTGGTTTAGTTATGTAAACCGGAGGTAAACTTTTGGTAGAATTAAGTAAACCGGAGGTAAACTTTTGGTTTAGTTATGTAAACCGGAAGTAAACTTTTGGTTTACCTCGCTCAATTGTTTTTCTCTTTACTTTTTGCGACTTCGGTGGTATAATTTATGTTAGGAGGAAAGAGGAATGTCGGATAAATCCATGGGAGAAATCATCAGTGCTCTTCGCAAGGAAAAGGGGCTTACTCAAAAGGAGTTGGCGGACATTATGAATGTTACGGACAAGGCTATTTCAAAATGGGAACGGGACATTTCCTGTCCGGACACATTGGCTCTTCCCAAGTTGGCGGAAATATTGGATGCATCCGTGGAGGACTTAATCGGTGCAAAAACCGACACTGCAAAGGCTCGACAGGGAGTGGGAGTCGTAATCCATGTGATTTTGCGAGCAATCCCCCTGGCCATGGGAATTGCCGTGGCTGTAACATCCATTTTGGGCAAAGGGGATGTAAAATCATCCCTGATAATGCTGGGCTTGGGGATGGCCTCCATGGCAATTTACCTCCTCAAAGAAGGTGACTAGGTCGGCATTCCGGCTGCGAGTGGTTGGCGACCTTTCCTGCTTGACAAAGAGGACGGTTGGGAGTATAATCTTGCGTGGAATTAGGGAAGACGATGCCACACGGTGAGAAGTTGAGAGTTGAAAGTGTGTCATGCTGAACTTGTTTCAGCATCTTTGATGCGCATCTCTGATGTATGGATTCCGAAACAAGTTCGGAATGACGATTGTTTAAATGGGCGTTGTCATGTCGCCGGTCGGCAGACAGGCTGATGCTCACGGTGAGAAGTACGTAATGGGATTCGTTATCCAGCAATTGCGTTTGTGTCATGCTGAACTTGTTTCAGCATCTTTGATGCGCATCTCTGATGTGTGGATTCCGAAACAAGTTGGGGACAATGAAAATTCAACGCCTGTAAGGTATCTTCCCCTAAATAAAAAAGAAAAAAGGATCTGAAATGAAAAATCAACTTACAGTGAGAGGTATAATAATCGGTATCATAGGTACAGTGATTATCACAACCGCTTCCATGTTTATTGCACTGAAACTCAGCTCTTTGCCCTGGCCGATAATGTTTGTCACTCTTGTTTCCATGTTCAGCCTCAAAATGTTGGGGAAAACAAACCTTAAGGAAATCAACGTAACTCAGACAGCCATGTCAGCGGGTTCAATGGTGGCCGGCGGGCTGGCTTTCACTGTTCCGGGGATATGGATGGTGAACAGCAATGTCGAGGTTAGCTGGATCCGGCTTCTCCTTCTAACGCTTGGGGGAGTGGCCATGGGGCTTATTTTCACTGCTCTTGTAAGAAAACACTTTATAGATACCGCAGATCTTCCTTATCCCATGGGACAGGCCTGTGCGAAAACCCTTGAAACCGGCGATGAAGGGGGAAAGAAGGCCGTTGTTCTTTTTGCGACCATGGGGATTGCTTCCCTGTTCGCATTTCTACGGGATTTTTTCCATAAGATTCCCGCAGTTCTCGTCAATAAGAAAATGCTGGCTTACGGTTCTCATACCGGAGTATACGTAAGTCCCATGCTGGCCGCTGTGGGCTACATTATCGGACCTAAAAACAATGCAGTGTGGTTTATCGGTGCGATCCTTGCCGATTTCGGTATCCTTTTTGCATGTACCGAGGTCGGACTTTGGACTTCCGACACAGCCATGACTGTAAAACAGTCTCTGGGAATCGGTCTCATGGTAGGAACCGGTATTGGAGTTCTGTTCAAGAATATCATTCCCAAGGCAAAATCTATTTTCGGAGGAATGTTTTCCGGAAGAGCCGAAAAGTGTGATGTTGTATCCATGAGATGGGCACCGATGATTCTTGTTCTGATTGCCTTTGCTTTTACAAAGTGGCTTGGACTGGGTGTTGTTGCATCTTGTCTTACAATTATCGGTGTTTGGCTCGCAACAGCCATGGCCTCCGAGTGTGTGGGACTTACCGGAATTAACCCTATGGAGATTTTCGGCATCATAGTTCTGCTGGCTGTAAAGGCCTGTACTTCAATTGAAGGAACCGAGGCCTTCTTTGTGGCTGCAGTTGTTGCGGTGGCCTGCGGCCTCTGCGGTGATATCATGAACGATTTCAAGGCAGGACGTATTCTTGATACAGATCCCAAGGCCCAGTGGATAGGAGAATGCATCGGAAGCCTGGTGGGAGCATTTGTTTCAGTTGGGGTTCTTATGGTAATTATCAAGGCTTACGGCGGCGCAAGCTTCGGAACGGAGATGTTTCCTGCGGCTCAGGCCGGTGCGGTATCTGCTATGGTAGGGGGAATTTCCAACGTACCTGCCTTTACGGTCGGTATTGTGACAGCCTTTGTCCTTTACTGCTTCAATGTGCCGGTAATGACCTTGGGATTGGGGATTTATCTTCCGTTCTTTATGTCTGCCACAGCATTTATCGGCGGAATGATAAGACTTGTCACCGATAAGTACGTAAAGGGTGCAAAAACCGGTAACGGCGGCCTCATTGTTGCATCAGGATTGCTGGGGGGTGAAGGAATCGCCGGTGTTATTATAGCTATTATGATAGCATTCAAGTCCATAACATAATTATGGAAGACATTTACTGATACAGAAACCCAGAAGCGGCCGGGTAAACTTTTTGTTTACTTTTGCCACACGGATTTGTTCCCATCTAACGATGCTCACTGGGGGTTTCTATTGTTGGCGAAGTTGGTAGTAGATGATGTGGGCGAATTTGGCTATGTAGGTGGTTGGTTTAGTTAGGGTTTCTGTTCGGTTTAAGTAAACCGTAGGTAAACTTTTGGTTTACTTTGGTGAAAATGATGCCACACGGATTGGATTTTGCTACGCAAAATCTGATAAAAGATGAACACACGGATTTGTTCGCATCGATCTACCGGTCGGCAGACAGGCTGATGCTCACGGTGAGAAGTTGAGAGTGCGTCACGGTTTCGTCACGTGTCATGCCTCATGCGTTATGTTGAACTTGTTTCAGCATCTCTGATGCCCATCTCGGACGTGCATCTCCGGCGACCGGCTCTGATGTGTGAATTCCGAAACAAGTTCGGAATGACCCACACGGATTTGTTCATTTTCGCCACATCTCAAACCAATCACCACACAAAGGGCACAAGGCGATAGCGGACTTTTTCGCAGTATTGGATGTATCCGAGCAGTTCATTTCGTAGGAGAGCCTCTTCGTTTTTTATCCGCATTGCGATTATGGGAAGATAGAACAGGAAAATTCCAAAGGACAGGATGGAACCCAGCACCAGTGGAATGGCCAGGAACAGCAGCACCGTCGCGCTGTACATGGGATGACGCACAATTCCGTAGAGGCCCGTGTCGATTACCCTTTGGCCGACCTGCACTTCCACGGTACGGCTGAGATAGGTATTTTCTCGCAACACTTCTGCGTAAAGGCCGTATCCCACAAGGAAAACACCGGCGGCGGCCTGAACTACAACCGGTGGCAATGATGTCCAAGCAAAACGAAAGTTTAATCCTCCAAGGATGAATCCTGCCACAAACATTAGGCCACTGAGTTTTACAACCAAATTTTGTTCCTTCCGTTTTTCTTTGGCATTAAGGCGTTTTTCCAGCAGTTGGGGATTTTTGACTGCCAACACAAGGCCTGCGACAAGCATGGGAAAGAACAAAATTCCCATTAGAAGCCATCCGTTGTAAAAGCGGATTGTTCCCGCGGGAATGAAAATCAACATAGCGGTAACAAGGACGCCCAAAAAAAATTTAGTTGCGGCACGAAAAATTAAATTTGTTGTCACAGCGAAGTTCCGTTAATTATCCTTTTTTGCGTCCATCGAAACAGGTTTTCGCTCATTGGGGTAAAATCCGCGGATGCACCGTTTTTTAATCTCAAAAAGGTTTCCGCAATAATTTTGTCTTCATCGGAAAGGATTGCAACCAGGTCGGATTGACACTTGATGTAAGTTCCCGTTTTTTGAAAAACCATTGCTTGCACAACAAAGGATGCGGATTTATACAGGCCTCGCAAAACATCGTCGTTTTTTTCGTGCAACATATTGTGAACGCACCCGTGGAATATGTTGCAAAGTCCCGTTTTTATCGCTCCGGCCACAGCACTTTCGTCAACAAGAGATAAAACCTCATCAAGGCTTCCTTTGATTGGCGTTGTATCATAACAAAATTGGAATAAATCCGCTGGATCCCAATTCAGAATTTCCCCTTTTCCCGAAAGAAAACCGCAGATTAATTCTCGGTGGGAAAGAGAATCCAACATTGCATTATAAGATTGAATGTCCGTGGAAGATAATTCATCCAAAATCACAACAACATCAATGTCGCTTGTTTCTGTGGCTTCACCACGACCGTAACTTCCTTGTAGTCCCAAAAACCACAGCCGATTTCCGAAAGTTTCCCTTAGTTTTTCCGAAAAATTATTTAACCACGGGATGATTTCTACCATGTTTGTCCTCAAAAATGTTGCAAAAATTGTTTTATAAAATAAAAATCCGACGCCGTAATGAAAAACGACGTCGGCAACCCAAAAAGGCAAAAAAAAACCGTGAGACAGTCCCACGGTTTTTTCGGAAATCTTAGTACATTCCGCCCATTCCACCCATGTCAGGAGCAGCAGGTGCAGCTACGGGCGGTTCGGGGATGTCGGTAACAACGCATTCGGTTGTCAAAAGAAGGCTTGCAACGGAAACGGCGTTCTGCAATGCGGAACGAGTAACCTTTGCAGGATCAATAATTCCTGCTGCAAACATGTCAACCCACTGCATTGCGGCAGCGTCAAAACCAACGCCTTTCTTTTCGTTTTTGGCTGTGTTGGCAATAACGGCTCCGTCTTCACCGGCGTTGTCGGCAATTTGGCGAATGGGTTCTTCCAAGGCACGGCGAACAATGTTGTAACCGTGTTTTTCGTAATCGGAAAGGCCTTCGTCGGCTTTATCCAAGGCTTTTGCGGCCTGAATCAAGGCAATTCCGCCACCGGCTACGATTCCTTCTTCCAATGCGGCACGGGTTGCGGAAAGAGCATCTTCAACACGGTGCTTCTTTTCTTTCATTTCAACTTCGGTTGTGGCACCGATGTTGATAACGGCAACTCCGCCGGCCAATTTTGCCAAGCGTTCTTGCAATTTTTCTTTGTCGTAATCGCTGGTGCTGGATTCGATTTGGGCCTTAATTTCGGCAATGCGTGCTTTAATGTCTTTGTCGTTTCCGGCTCCGTCAACGATTGTGGTGTTGTCCTTGTCAACCTTAACGGATTTAGCCTTTCCGAGGCAGGAAATGTCGGCATTTTCCAACTTCATACCGGTTTCTTCGGTGATTACTGTTCCGCCTGTCAAAACGGCAATGTCTTCCAACATTGCTTTGCGACGATCGCCGAAACCGGGTGCCTTAATGGCACAGGTGCGAAGGGCGCCGCGAAGGGTGTTCACAATCAATGTGGCCAAGGCTTCGCCGTCCATATCTTCGGCAATAATCAAAAGTTGTTTTCCCTCTTGGGCAACCTGCTCCAACAAAGGAAGAATGTCTTTCATGTTGGAAATTTTCTTGTCGTGAATGAGGATGTAGCAATCATTGAAAACTGTTTCCATTCGTTCACGATCGGTTACGAAATAGGGAGAAATGTATCCGCGGTCGAACTGCATTCCTTCAACAAAATTGGTGCTTGTTTCCATGGTTTTGGATTCTTCCACGGTGATTACACCTTCTTTTCCCACCTTTTCGATGGCTTCGGCCAAAATATTTCCGATTTCAACATCGTTGTTGGCGGAAACGGATGCCACGTGAGAAACTTCCTCGCGACTTCCTTTTATTTCCTTGGAATTTTTCTTAATTTCGGCAACGGCAATTTCGGTGGCCTTGTCCATTCCTCGTTTCAATTCAATGGGGGGAATTCCCGCGGCAACGGCTTTCAAGCCTTCTCGTACCAAAGAATAGGCCAAAACCGTGGCTGTGGTGGTTCCATCACCGGCCACATCGTTGGTTTTTGTTGCAACTTCTTTAAGCAACTGAGCTCCCATATTTTCAAATGGATCGGCAAATT
>JAFNZQ010000041.1 GCA_017382775.1 Spirochaetaceae bacterium | reverse complement strand
TTTGGCCAATTTTTCGGATTCAGCCATGGGACCGAAATCCCGGCCGCTCACGGAAATATAAATTACCATTATCAATGTTAAAATGGCATAAATGTTGAAAGGAATTGAGTTTATGAAAAACTGCAATTCGGAAATTCCCAATTTATCAAATCCCTCGGCACCTCGTGCAAGGGACATAACTGTCACAACCCAGCTGGAAATCGGTGCCAAAATACATACAGGTGCTGCGGTGGAATCCAAAATATAGGCCAATTTTGCCCGTGATGTTTTTGTTTTATCGGAAATGGGACGCATGACGGTACCCACAGTGAGAGAGTTAAAATAATCGTCAATGAAAATTAAAAGGCCGAAAATAAATACCATCAACTGGGAACCTTTTGTGGTTTTCAATTTACCGGAAGCCCATTTACCGAAGGCACCGGCAGCTCCGGTTTTGGACATAAGCCCAACCAAACCGCCCAAAAGTCCACAAAAAAGAAAAATACGGATGTTCCATCCGTCTGCCAAAGAATTGGAAATAATGTCGGTGAGATTCATCAACGCGACAAAGGGATTTCCTTGGGCCACAATAAGAGTTCCGCTTAATATCCCCAAAAATAATGAAACCAGAACGTCTTTTGTGGCAAATGCAAGAATAATTGTTAAAACCGGAGGAATAATCCCCCATACACCATAATGTTCCATTTATTTTTCCTTAAAATATACTTGGAACATTTTACAAAAAAAGAAATTATTTGTCAAGTATCAACCGGAGAAAGAATGATTTTTTTGCCACAATGCCTCAAAAATGCAGATGTCAAGATTTACAAAAACATTTTTGAGGCAATTCGGGTATTTTACAAACCGGTTTTTTCAGCTATGTAAGCACGAGCCTTTTTGGCGTATTCGAAAGGATTGGCCTTTGCCGGATCCTGTTCCGCTTCCACCACAACCCAGCCTTCGTAGTTTGCCGAAGCCAAAATGTCGAAAATCGGTTCGAAATTAACGTCACCGTCACCGGGCACTGTGAACACACCGGCGCGAACAGCATCGAGAAAACTCATTTTTTCCGGTGCTACACGAGCATGTACCGATTTACGCAAATCTTTCAGGTGAACGTGACGGACGCGACTGACGTATTTTTCCAACACCGGAAGGGGATCAATGTCTGCAAAGGAAAGATGTCCGGAATCGAAAAGTAAAAATACCGAATTGGCATCGGTTTCTGCCATAAAACGATGGATTTCCTCGGCGGTTTGCACCCCTGTTCCCATGTGATGATGGTATGTCAGGGTAATCCCCTTTTCGGCGGCGATTTTTGCCAATTTATTGCAGCCGGAAGTGACGGCCTTCCATTGTTCTTCGGTAAAAACCGGTTTTGCATCGCCTAAAATGGGCAAATTCGTACCTTGGATGGAATTCCCCTGTTCGGAAACACCCACGACCTTTGCTCCCAAGGCCGCAAGTCTATCACAATGGGAAGCAAATTCCTCCATGGTTTTTGCCTCATCCCCAATGCCTGTTCCCTTGGTAAAATGGGTTGAAAACCAGGCATTGCAAATCTGCATTCCGCGAACATCCAGTTTATGTTTCAATACGGCTGTATCCTTGGGATACTTATTTCCGATTTCGCTTCCGCAAAATCCGGCCAAAGCCATTTCGGAAACACATTGTTCAAAAGTATTTTCGGCACCCAAATCGGGTAAATCATCATTTGTCCAACCAATCGGTGCTATACCCAAACGCACCTTTTTTGAATCCAACATAGTTTTACTCCTTAATAAAACCTTTGATTTTGCCTTTTGGCATTTGCGACATGGAGACACCGAAAAACGGATGTCTCCGAGAAATCAATAATCCCTTGTTTTGGCAATATTGGCTTGCATATCTTTATAACATTCCGCGACACGATGGCTTTTCGAAACCTCGGCCACACCAACACGCCACCAAGATTCAAAACCTTCGCTCATGGTCTTGGGAACAACTTTTATGTCAATCAAAACGGGCACGGTTTGCTTTTTCGCATCTTCCAATGCGGCTTTTAATTCATCGCCAGTGCGAACGGTGTATCCCTTTGCACCATAACTTTCGGCGTTTTTCGCAAAATCCACTTGCAAACGAGGTCCGTCCAACTGATTTGTGGATGAATTTCGTTCCGCAAAAACGGTTCCGAAGGTGTCCGTTCCTTGGTTGTTTTGAAGGTTTTCGATGCAACCCCAACCGGAATTGTCGAAAAGGCAAACAACGATTTTAGCTTTTTCTTGAACGGCGGTGAAAAGTTCGCTGTGAGCCATGATGTAACCTCCGTCGCCACAGAAACTGTACACATCGGATTTCGGCCAAGCCAGCTTTGCTCCCAAAGCGGCATTGACTTCGTAGCCCATATTTGAGAAACCGTATTCCACGTGATAGGTTCGTGGATTTTTCGGACGGAAGAGTCGCTGTAAGTCTCCGGGAAGTGATCCGGAAGATCCCACGGCCACATCGTTTTCACCCATGAATTCGTTGATTATACCGAAAGCGGTGGTTTGAACCAGTCCGTCGGGAGATTGTGCCGAGTATAAATCGTCCACGATTTTTTTGTATTCGGCCTTAGCTACGGCAATTTCGTCTTTGTATTGGGACTTATAGTCTTGTAATTCGGCAGTAATTGCGGACAATGCCTCTTTTGCATCGGCAACTATTGCCACACTGTCGGATTTTACCGCATCAAAGTCGCAAACGTTAATTGACAGGGTTTGGGCATTGGGAAAAAGCCATTTTGAAGCCGTGGTGAAATCCGTCAGGCGACTTCCCACCGCAATAACCAGATCCGCATCTTTGGCAATAACGTTGGCAGCCTTTCCGCCGGTAACACCGATACCGCCCAAATTCAAGGGATGTTCCCAAGAAACGAGCCCCTTTCCTGCCTGTGTTTCGCCAATGGGAATATTAAATTTTTCACAGAATTCCCCCATTTCCTTTTCGGCACCGCTGTATCGCACACCGCCACCGCAAATCAGCAAGGGTTTTTTCGCTTTCTTGATTTCCTCGC
>JAFNZQ010000040.1 GCA_017382775.1 Spirochaetaceae bacterium | reverse complement strand
TATTTTCTTACTCCCGGATTTTTTGTGGGCGGTGAAGTTAGCTTTTCTTTTAACGCCACCGAGGGAAGCAACCTTTTATATGTGATTCCCATTATGGCAAAGGGCGGTTATCAGTGGACAGTGGGACGCTTTGAAATTCCGGTGATGGTTGCCATAGGCGGTGCTTTTGAAACCTATATCAGTCGCCTTTACTTTGGTTTAGCGGTAAAGCCGGAAGTGGGTGGGTTTTTCCGCATTACTCCCGACTGGTCTGCCGGCCTTTTAACTTCGGTGTGGATTTTACCTCAATGGTATAAAAACACGGATTACAACAGAGTGGGAATATTTCCGGATGTTTCCATTTCTGCGCGATACCATTTTTAAGGGGTGCGAAGGTGAAAAAAGGAATATTTTTATCAATTATACTTGGATTGTTTTTCTCTTGTTCACAGGATCCGATTTTTGCATCCATTGAAAGCGAAATTGCTTTGCGACAATTTTCTGTTGCAAACTATGTTTATTCCGTTGTGGAATTTGACGGTAAATACTATGCTGCCCACAAGGCTCTGTCCTCCAAATCTTCTTCATCCATGAACGAATGGAGCAGAGATTCCCTTCCCGATAGCAACGGTGTTATGGAATTGGCTGTGGGAGATGACGGCGAATCTTTGTACGCTCGCACCTTGCATTCGATTTTTTATCGCACCAAGGGAAGTTCCTCATGGACAAGGGTTGCGGGAAGGTCCGGTGCCACCGCGGTGAAACTCATCGGAACCGGCAAAAAGGCCTTTGTGGTGTTAAAAGGCAAAGAAAACGGCGCCTTCGCCTTAACAAGCGGAACTATGGCCACAACCCAGGAGTCGGGCACCACCGCCGATACCGTTAAATGTGCCGGTGACGGTACAATCAAATTTTCCTCTTCCCATGCCTTGGTTTACAATCCGGATGACGATAAATTCTATTCCGGTTCTGAAATTACCGGAAAGGTTAGTTCCTGTGCGGAAGCCCATTATTACAAAAACGATGGCGGTAAGTACATTTTGGTGGGATCTTCCAACGGCAATTTAACTCGCATTGTGCTGGATGAATCCGGGAACATAACCGATAAGGTGTTGCAAAACGATTTAGCCAATGAGGCTACAACCATTGCCGTAGACAATATTTGGCGAGGTGGTGTGTGGGTTTTCGGTGATACCATATTTGTGGCCACATACAATAGCGAAGATTCCCAGCGAAACGGACTGTGGGGCTACTATAAATCTAGAGGGACTTGGAACAAGGAATAATTTCCTTGTCGGTGATGATGAAATCCATGGTTGCATCATGGATTTCCACCGGAACGCGGTTCACTAATTGTAAATCACAACTTATTCCGCAAATCGTGGCCTCGCTGCATTGGGGCAAAAATCTGTCGTAGAAACCTTTACCTCGTCCCAGCCTGTTTCCCATACGGTCAAAGGCCAATCCCGGTACGAGAATCAAATCCGTGGCACAGGGTTGGGAAAAAATCTTTTCATTGCAGTAAAAGTCCATGGTAAAATCCGGGTTGGTTTTTGGCAGAAAAACCTCTTTTCCCGAGGCAGTGGCGTGGTCTATAATCGGGGATGTATCCACCTCGTCCTTGAATGAGGAAAAGGCCAAAATACGTTGGGAATTACAATAGGGTTGCCACCGAGACAGGAGAGAAAGCAGGTTCAATCCACATCGGAAAAAAAACGAAGAATCTTCTGATAATAAAACAGCACGAAGAGTTTTACGGAGAGAATTTTTTGAAGAAATTATTGACATGAAAAATAAAATCGGGGAATAATCCCCGATTTAAATTATGCTTGGGAAATTGCACCTGCGGGGCAAGAGCCTTCACATGTTCCGCAATCTACACATGCACTTGCGTCAATAACGCGTTTGTCATCCTGCTCGCTGATTGCTCCGCTGGGGCAGTCGCTTTCGCATACGCCGCAATTTACGCAAGCGTCCGGATCAATTTTGTAAGCCATAATCAGCCTCCTAAAATAATATACTATATTGTACCACATAGTTTTGGTTTTGTCAATTATTTTTCTCAAAAAAGGTATTTTAAAATTGCCCCGGGGATACAGTCATGGCATAATCATTTTACTTTTTACCGGGAAATTCCGATATTTTATTATGAAAATACTTGCCGTAATTTTTGCCCAAAATATTTCTCAATTTGCATTGGAGCCGGAATTTGCCGGTGAGTGTGCCTTTGAAAAATCGGTGAAAAATTTTGCCCGCATTCCCGGTGCAGAAAAAATTTTGGTTATAGCCGATTCAGGGCAAAAATTTCCCTTACCACAACTGAAAATCCCTGTGGAAATTCGGGAATTTCCCCCTTTAACCATGGGAAGTTTTTTCGAAGCCATAAATCCCATATCAAAGGACTTTGACGCCATTGCCTTTGGTTTCGGCGATTCTCCCTTTTATCTGGAAGAAATTTGCGATGAAGTTGTGGGGAATATGGAAAAATACGGTGGAGAATATGCCTTTGCCGACGGTTTTCCCAAAGGCTTGGTTCCCGAATTTTTGAGCAGGGAAGCCATTGAAATTCTGTGCAAAACTGAAAGGGAAAATATGGGGAAAATCCATAGAAATGTGATTTTCGAAACCATAAAGCCCAACATAAACAATTTCGATGTGGAAACTGTGGTATCTCCTGTGGATTACAGGCATTTGCGTCTGAATCTTGCCTGTGACACAAAGGGCAATTTCCTCCTTTGTACGCGGTTGTATCCCCATGAAAATAATCTTTTGGAAGAATTAAAGTCTGAAAAAACGGAATATTTGAAAACTCTTCCGGCCTTTTTTAATATTCAAATTTCCGAAAAATGTGGGGGAAAATGCAATTTTTGTCCATATCCCGCGGTCTTAAAGGAAAAACAGGGGATTTTTCCCCACGAGGGAAAAAAATTCATGAAAAAGGACGACTTCGAGCATTTGTTGAAAAAAATCGAAAATTTTTCCCACCACGGAGTTATCGGATTTTCTTTGTGGGGAGAAGCGGCCCATCATCCGGATTTACCGGAATTTGCGGAAATGGTGTTGGCAAATCCCAATTTTTCCTTGCTCATCGAAACGGTGGGGGAAAATTTTACACCGGAATTGATTTCCAAACTGAAAGTCCTTGTGGAAAAAGCCCCCGAACGCCGTAATTTTCACAATAAATTGTACATCATTTTGTCAGTGGATGCCACCACCGATGCTACTTATGAAAAATTGCATGGTGGCGGTGGAGTAGGGAAGATGCAGACCTTGTTTACCCATCTCGATGAGGCCTTCCCCCAATCGGTGTATGTTCAATTTTTGCGGTGTGGCGATAACGAAAGGGAGTTGCAAGAATTTTATCAAAACTGGACAAAGGTTACAAAAAATGTTATAATACAAAAGTACAGTGATTTTTGCGGTATTTTGGAAGACAGAAAGGTTGTTGATCTCCGTCCATTGGAGAGACATCCTTGTTGGCATTTACGACGCGACTTTCCCGTTCTAATCGACGGGAGCGTTCCCCTTTGTGGTGAAAGGGTATTGGATGATATTTGCGGCAACGCTTTTATCGATGATTTAGCTCAAATTTGGCAAAAAATGAGCGATGAGTTGGAAAAACACCGAAAGGGTGAATTTTCGAAAAAATGTGAGAGATGCGATGAATTCTATACCTTCAATTTTTAGTAAAAACCGTTTCGAATACGTTATTTTGGGGAATACGGAAAAGAAATCCGTCACCGAAGGAAAAAGTATTTTTTCCGTATTGGTCCTGAACCGCGGTTCCCGTCATTATCGGGAAAATTTGCTGAAAAACCTGTTGTCCTACGGGTTTAATGAAATAATTTCTGTGGAAACATCCATGGATGACTACGATTTGCTGGAAGTGTCGAAAAAAATGCCCCAAATTAAATTTATTGTTCCCAAGGGTAACGTAACTTGCGGTGAACTGATAAATGTGGGTATTGAGGCATGTGAAAACGAATTTGTTTTGGTTGTTTGGAACGATGTTGCCATTTTCGAAAAAAGCCTCAATTCAAAACTGGCAGAATTGGTGATGGGAGAAAATGCTGTATGTATTGCACCTTCTCTTAAAACATCCCGAATGCAAAACTTTCCCGTTAAAATGGTTCCGGAAATGAATCGCCACGACCTAGCCATAAGGACGGAAATGGGATTCCTCGAAGGGGAAAGAACCCTCTATCCCTTTGAATTCATGGGAATTTACAATCGCACCAAGTTTTTAACCCTGGGCGGTTTCGATTATACCATCACTCAACCCTTTTGGCAAAATTTGGATTTTTTCTTCCGAGCAAATTTGCACGGTGAAAAGGTTATAATTACAACCTTGCTGCATTTGGTTTATTCCGACGAAATTATGGGAGAGGTACGAAATCAAAACGCCTCCTCCATGAGGTTCTTCTTAAAAAATATTGCACCGCAAATTAAAAACGGAAAGGTTGGAATTCCCCTGTCCCAACTTTTTCGGTACTGGCGAAAATCCACCTACGGTTTTTTTGATGCGGTAAATCACTTCAAAGAAGCCCGTCGTTGGGTGGAAAAAAATGATGCAATATTTAGAATGGACTTTGAGCGGTTGATTGAAACTTGGAATTCCCAATGAAAATTCTGATTTTGCAAGCCCGTCTGTCATCGTCGCGATTGCCGGGGAAGGCTCTTTTACCCTTTGGATTAGGCGATTTTCAGGGAAAAAGCCTTTTGGAGTGCGTCATGCTCAATTTGAAGACGATAAAGGCTGACATTCATGTTTTGGCCTGCGATGAAGGTAGCGTTGGAAAATTTGCCTCAATCGGGGAACGTTGTGGTTTTAATGTCTTCGCTGGGAGTTTGGAAGATGTTTTAGACCGTTTTTGCAGTTGTATTCGGTATTTTCACTGCGAAAATGCAATCGTAATTCGTGCCACAGGTGACAATCCATTTATTTTCACAGATGCTGCAAATTTTCTCTTGGAAAAATTCGATGAAGCACACTACGATTATGCCACTTTGGAGGGCTTGCCTTTGGGAAGTGGCTTGGAGGTGTTTAAGGCCGCCTCGCTTCTTAAAGCAGAAACCATGACGGAACTTCCATATGACCGCGAGCATGTCTGTCCTTCGCTGTACAATCATCCCGAAAATTTTTCAGTACAAAAAATTTCCGCACCGAAAGAGTTGCAAGGCAGTTGTCTCAAAACCACGGTGGACACCATGGCAGATTACCGCCGAGCAAGGCGAATTTTCGAAATTTTGTCTTCTCGGGGAGAAAAATTCCCTTTCCCCTCTGAAAAAATAATTGAGGCTGCAGAAATTGTAAATAATCAAATAATTTTTTTCCCCAACACCACCAAGGGGGAGGGAACAGGCCATGTTTGCCGCTGTGTTGATTTGGCACTGAAAACCGGCGGAATGGTTTTTATAAAGGAAGAAGATGGTAAAAATCCCCTTTACCAACCCATATTGTCTAAATTGGAAAAATGGCAACTCACTTCCGATTTGCCGGAAATGGGAGAATTTTCCCTAATTGTAACGGATTTGCTCCATTCCGACGAAAAACTTTTTGCGGCCATTTCCCCCACAGCGCCTTTGGTAGCCATTGAAGAGGCCACAACCTTAAATGATTTTGCCGATTTTGCCATTGACGTTCTACCGTCAGCGGATGATTGCCGCGTTGTAAATTTGACCAAACCGGAATTTATTCCCCAACCTAAAAATCGAAAAATTTCACCCGCGGACATTTTGGAAAAGGCAATTGTTTGTATCGGCGGTGAAGATCCGGCCGGTTTAACACAACCTTTTTGCGAAAAATTGGTTGAACTGATACCGGATGTAACCGGTGTTTTACAGAAAGATTTTTTCGTTCCCGGTTGTACCACAGTTAAGCGGCTGGAAAATTTGAAGGAACATCTATGGGAATACGACTTGGTTGTTACCCATTACGGTTTCACTGCCTTTGAGGCCTTGGCCGCCGGTTGTAAGGTAATTTTGGTGGCAACAACTCCTTTACACGAAAAACTTGCTATAAAATACGGTTTCGTTATAGCGCGGACTTCCGATGATTTGGGAAAATTGCTGAAGGAAGCCAAGAATGGTAAGATCGCACTAAGAAGTAATTTACCTGATTTTTCTCAAGAAGACTTCGCTGAATTTCTGGTGAAATTAGCAAAGAAAAGCCGCAGTTACTGTCCCCACTGCGGACCGGAAGCATTTTCCCCTTGTAAAGACAAGGTTAGCACACGCACAGAAAACGAAACATTTCGTCTCTGTGCAGTGTGCGGACGTGAATATCAATCCTTTTAGTTTTCAGCGGGAGCAAAGGGCTCGTACTGTTTGGAAGAATCGTAGGTTCCTTCTCGTTCTTCGCCGGCAATGCTGGGAATGAACATCCTCATGGGTAAATCTCAACGTCCTCTTTTGCAATATATGCCTGAATAGTTCCTGCAAAGCCGCCACCGTGAACACGGAAAGCGCCCTTTTTACCACTCATAAAGCGTTCTGTGATGCAAAGTGCCAATGAAAGTCCCTGCTCCGCTACGTTTTTGGTGGTATATACGTTCTGCAAATAGCAATATGACGAGCGTCCCGACGCTATCATACCCTCAAAATATGCCTCGACATTGCGTGATCTAAGTGCCTCGATCATAGCTATAACACGCTCGTTCTCGTCAAAATAGTGAACGGCACGAAGCAGGGCTCTGTCGGAGATTTTGCCGCGGAGCGCAGGCATTTTTGCCATAAGCGCCGGTGGTTTCCATGCCATTTTGGCAGACAGTTTTTATGCCATTGCTATAAGATATACTGTATATGCAATGTATGCAGCAACAAGCACGACACCTTCAAGTCGTGTAATAATGGCCTTGC
>JAFNZQ010000039.1 GCA_017382775.1 Spirochaetaceae bacterium | reverse complement strand
TACACTGTTTTCTTTTTAGGTCGCAGGGCGTGGGGCGACCTAAAAAGTCAGTATTGAATTGTGATGTGGAAAGTTTGCGGCAAAATAAAAAGGTAGCTGAAACGATGTTTTAATTTGTGTTTCCCGGAATAGTAGTGTAATTTTGTAGGGAACTCAAAAGGGCGAGGGGTGGCCTTACCTGCTGTTTTTTATTTTACTTGCGGAGTTTGCCGGTGTTCTTGTGGCCGTTTTTGTTGGGATTTTGCCTTGGCGTTCACAAAAGTATACGGTGACTGTATACTTTTCTAGACGGTTTGAGAAGTTTTGGCAGAGAAGGTGAGTTTTTGCGGAAAATGGTTTACAGTAGCCGATTATTCTGTTATACTTTTTCTGCTATGACTGAAATTCAGAAACGGATTTTTGATTTTGAGGACTTGGAATATCGTGACTTTCACTCTGCCCTTATTCCCACCGTTCCTAAGGAAAAAATTATTGGAGTTCGTGTTCCGGTTTTACGAAAAATGGCTTCGGCTCTTTACAAAAACGAACCTGTGGCGACGACGGCTTTTTTGAACAGCCTCCCTCATAAGTTTTACGAAGAAAACAACTTGCACGCCTTTTTGATTTCCCACATTCCTTGCTTCGATGAATGCGTTTCCCGGACGGAGGCCTTTTTGCCATTTGTTGACAACTGGGCAACTTGCGACAGTTTTCGTCCCAAGGTTTTTTCCGCAAATCGGCCGCTACTTTTGCCTTTGGCCGAAAAATGGATTTCATCCCATTATCCTTACACGATCCGTTTCGGAATAGGGTGTTACATGAAATATTTTTTGGACAATGATTTTCGAGAAGATTTTTTGGACAAAATAGCCTCCATCCATTCCGATGAATATTATGTCAACATGATGCGAGCATGGTATTTTGCCACGGCTCTTTCGAAACGGTTCGAGCAGGTCTTCCGTTTTATTTCCCATGGGCACTTGGATGATTTTACCCACAACAAGGCAATCCAAAAGGCCATTGAAAGTCGCCTCATTTCCCACGAACAAAAAACTCTCTTACGTTCTCTAAAAAGAAAGACTTAACTGTTTTTACCAAAAATTCGTCAAATCCGTGAAGTAAAGTATACAGATGTGTATAAAAAATCATACACTTTTGCGACTTTTGCGGAGTAGGGATGGCGTTTTCATTGCAGGACGACCTTTTTGGCCCTGTCTTCACACCCATAAAAAACTTCCGCGGAAGAGGTTCATGCCCTGTCCGGTGCCACAACTCGTAGGGATTTTTCCGATTTGGTTACAATTATTGACTAGGGGAAAAGCCTTCTTCGAGGAAAATTTTCAAATTCGTATATGAAAAGGTTTCTGTATAAAAAAGTATACGAATTTGAAAATTCAGAGCCAGGTTTCCCAAATTTTTGGGGAAAGCCCCACGGTTGCAAGGGTTTTTCCGTTGCGCACCACCGGCTGTTTCAACAAATCTTGGTTTTCGAAAAGTTTGTCTTCGATGGCCTGTATTCCTTGGGAATCGCTGTCGTCCAAATAGGCAATGGAGGAATAGTTTTTGGCATTTTTGTCTATCATCTCTTGGATGGCATCTTTTCGGGAGGCTACGGTTTTCGATATGGATTGCACAACGGATTCAAATTCGCCACGGCTCATTTCCTTTTCTTTCAGGTCAATGAACTGAAAGGGGATTCGTCGTTCCTTGAACCACATTTGTGCTTTCTTGCAGTCAAAATTTTTGTTTGTTCCAAATATTTGAATTGTCATTTTCGGATTATACAATTTTTTTACAAAAAAGTCAAGGGCGATTTGTCCTGTGGAAAAAGGCTAAAAAAGAGGTTTTTTTTCGAATGTTCAAAAAAACATACAGTATCTGTGCAGAAAAGTATACAGTTTAGAAAAAAAGTGGGGATAGAACCTGCGTTAGGGCTCCGGAGGGTGCGTAGCAGTCTCGTCGCAAGGCGACGAGACCGACCGCAAGGGAAGCCCGTAGGTAGCCCGACCCCTTGCGTAGCAAGGGGTAACGCCCAAATGGAAAAGAAATTAAATCTTCATTGCAACGTTCCATGCGCCCCAAATGACTGATCGGAGGTTTCCCACCTTGGCAGCGTCTCCGATTACGTGGACGTGTTTGCGTTTTGTTTCCACGGGGGCGGGGTTGTACCCAACGGAAAGGATTACGGAATCGGCTTCCACTGTAAAAGTTTTGCCTTCCTTATCTTTCAGGGTAACGGTTTTTTCTCCGATTTCCATAAGGGATGTTTCCAAATGGACGGGAACGTTGTTTGTTTTGAAGAAGTCTCGCAAATAGCTTGTGTTGGCAAGGCAGATTCCCGGGGTTGTAATCAGGTCGTCCAGCATTTCCACAATTACAGGTTTTTTCCCGCCAAGGTAAAGGTCGTAGGCGATTTCGCATCCTGTAAGTCCGCCGCCGATTACCACAACCTTGTCTCCAACCTTTTTCTTTCCCAGCAAATAGTCCACGGCTTCCACCGCAGTTTCCGCTCCCTTAACGGGGATTCGTTTTGCCACGGCTCCGGTTGCCACAATGACTTCTTCGGCTTCCAATGCAGAAACATCTTTTATTTCGGTATTCATTTTAACTTCGATGGGGTGTTTTGCCATTTCTCGGATATACCACGCAATTAGGGCACGATCTTTTTCTTTGAAGGACGGGGATGCTGCCGCGATAAATACCCCGCCCAGTTTGTCGGTTTTTTCGTAAAGGGTTACATTGTGGCCTCGCTTCGATGCAAGAATTGCCGCTTCCATTCCGCCAATTCCACCACCGATTACGGCGACTTTTTTCGCCTTGGTAGCAGGTCGGACGTAGTATTTTTTCGATTGCATTGTTTCGGGATTGAGGGCACAACGAGCCAGTCCCATTGTGTCCGTTAGGTCTTGGGTGTTGGCGTGTCCCTTTGAAGACGAAAAGTTGAAGCAGCCGCTGTGACAGCAAATACATGGCTTAATGTCGTCAATGCGGTCCTCGATCAGTTTTGTAATCCATTGGGGATCTACCAGGAATTGCCGGGCAACACCGATGGCGTCGATTTTGCCTTCCGCCACGGCTTTTGCGCCTACTTCCGCATCCATTCGTCCGGCACAAACCACGGGAATGTCCACAAATTTTTTGATGTGGGCCACGTCGTCCAGGTTGCAGTTTTCGGGCATGTACATTGGCGGATGTGCCCAGTACCAGGAATCGTAGGTTCCGTTGTCGGCGTTGAGCATATCGTAGCCGGCATCTTGCAGGTACTTTGCCGCCCGTTGGGATTCTTCCATGTTTCGGCCAACTTCCACGTATTTTTCACCGGGCATTGCACCTTCGCAAAAGCCTTTCATCTTGGATTCCACCGAATAGCGGAGGGAAACGGGATAGTCCTTTCCGCAAGTTTCCTTTATTGCATGAACGACTTCTGTGGCAAATCGGTAGCGGTTTTCAAAACTTCCGCCGTAGTTGTCGGTACGTTTGTTGAAAAATTCGATTGCGAACTGGTCCAAAAGGTAGCCTTCGTGTACTGCGTGAACTTCCACTCCGTCCACACCGGCTTCTTTACAAAGTTTTGCGGTTTTGGCAAAGGCTTCGATAATTTCGTGGATTTGTTCCACTGTCATTTCGGGACATTCGATGTCGTGGGCCCAACGGGATTTTTGGGGCGACGGTGAAGCCAATTCGTGGGATGTGTCAATGATAGGTTTGATTAGGGCTCGGGTGAATTTGTTCTTGTGGAGAGGAGCCACCAATTCTGTAATTGCCCATGAGCGACCCATTCCGGCGGTGAGCTGTACGAAAAGTTTCGCTCCGGTTTTATGGATTTCGTCCATGAAAACTTTCAGTTCTTTTCATCACCTTCATTAACAAAAAATGTTGCTGTTTCATCGATATATGTTATAACACCGCTTTCTGTTTTTGGCAAAGTATAAAAATCTGCATCTTTAGGCCATACCTTGCTTATTGCACCGTTTGATGAAACTGTTATCTTTGCATCGGGTGATGAATTTGTTGCAGAATAAAGCTTATCTGCAAACGATATTGTCACATAACCTGATTTTGGTGCTACAAAAGTTTTTACTGCACTGTTCTGGTCTTCTGCTGTTGTATATGTTCCATTATTATTACCAGTTGACATCCACCAACCATTAAGGTTTGGAGAATTATCTTTATGGGTTCCGTAATAAACATTGCCATTTGCCGTGCCTGATTCATCTCT
>JAFNZQ010000038.1 GCA_017382775.1 Spirochaetaceae bacterium | reverse complement strand
TTATTCTAGTACTTTTCAAAAAAAAAATCAACAATAATTCGAAAAATCCTTGATTTTTTTTTTTTTTTTTTTTAAAATGTGCAAAAGGAGTTTTTGGTGTCAAAAGAAGAAGCTATTGAAGTTGAAGGAATTGTTCGTGAAGCATTGCCAAATACTATTTTCCGAGTGGCTTTACAGAACAATCATGAAATTTTAGCTTATTTGTCCGGAAAAATGCGAAAGCACTATATTCGAATTGTTCCGGGTGATAAAGTAAAGGTTGCTCTCTCACCGTACGATCTTAACAAAGGTCGTATTATTTATCGCGAACGCTAAATTTTCGCTTCGGCTAGGCGCATTTCAGCAACATTATTCTCTTTTCCATTTCCGGAATTTCAGCCATTGGTCGGCTGTTTTTTTTCGTTTATATTTTTGATTGTTCCAACTATTCGAAAAATTAAAACAGTTTCTTCATCGTCGAAACGTACATCGTTCCAACTATTCGAATTTTTCGAATAGTTGGATGCTGATTTTTTGAGAGAACAAAAAGTTATGACAGAGGATTTAAGCTGAATTACATTTTTTCCAAAAATGGGACAAGAATTAAATCCATAGCCTTTTTCAAAATTTTTTGAACCGAAGCCATCAACGCAACCCTTGCAATTCTGAGATTTTCATCTTTACAAGTGGCAACGGGACATTCATGATAGAAGACGGCAAAATTCTTGGCAAGTTCATAACAAAATCCCGCAACCAACGATGGATTCAGTTTCTCGGAAGCTTCGCAAATAACACCGGGAAAAGATGAAAGGGTCTTGATCAATGCCCATTCTTCATCACTTGTTAAAAGAGAAAAATCTGCTGTATCAAATTTTTCTTCGATTTTCTGAAAAATTGAGCACATCCGTGCCCCGGTATATTGCAAATACGGCCCCGTGTTGCCGTTAAATGAAAGACTTGCCCGGGGATCAAATAGCATATCTTTTTCGGGAGTTGCTTGAAGTAAAAAATAATGCAAAGCACCGATGGCAATTTTCTCGGAAACTTCAGAAATATTTTCAACCTCATTTTCTCGCCCTTTTTGAATAATCTCCCCGGACGCCAAGTCTCGTAGTCCATCAATTAAATCGTCGGCATCGACTACGGTTCCCTCTCGGCTTTTCATTTTTCCATCCGGCAAATTGACCATTCCGTATGAAAGATGGAAAAGTTCATCGGACCATGTATATCCCAAGGATTTTAAAAGGTAGAAAAGGACTTTAAAATGATAATTTTGCTCATTTCCGACAACGTAAATCATTCTGTCGAAAGGCCAATCCTCGTGGCGGGCAATCGCAGTTCCCAAATCTTGTGTGATGTACAAACTTGTACCATCCTTTCGCAAAAGGATTTTCGTATCCAAACCAATTGGGGATAAATCCGCCTGAACAGAGCCATCCTCTTTACGAGTAAAAATCCCATCCTTTAGCCCACGCAAGACTTCATCTTTTCCTTTCAAGTAAGTATCGCTTTCAAAATAAAATTTATCAAAACTCACACCGGTACGATCATAGGTAGATTTTATTCCGGAAATAGCCCAATCGTTCATGGTCTTCCAAAGTTGATGTGTTTTTTCATCTCCGGATTCCCAAAGACGCAAAAGGGATTGAGCCTCTTCTTCGGCCACGCCTTCCGGTTGGGCTTTGCGATAATTCTCAAATTCGACGTAACAATCTCCCACAAATCTGTCGCTCTTTACCCCACAATTTTCAGGAGTATGGGAATGTTCCTCGTGGAATTTTTTATAGGCCAACATTGATTTACAAATATGCACCCCACGATTATTGATTATACAAACCTTATACACTTCGGCACCGGCAAATAACAAAATTCGCGAAATGCTTTCACCTAAAGCATCATTGCGCAAATGTCCTAAATGCAAGGGTTTGTTGGTATTGGGGCTTGAAAACTCAATCATAATCCTCTTTTTATTAAGGATTTTCTTGCCCGAATTATCCACTGCACCGAACAATTCGCCGTCAGACTCAATTCGTTCGAAAAGTTTCGGAGCATACGCGGAACGATTTAATGCCACGTTCACATAGGGACCGTCGGCAAAAAATTTTCCGAATTCCGCAGCCTCATTTTTCAGAGGGAAAGAGTCATCACAAATTATTTTCGAAATTTCGGTTGCGATAACGGCAGGAGCCATTCTAAAAATTTTTGACATTGTGAAACAAGGTATGCCCACATCTCCCATTTCCTTTTTGGGAGGGTCTTCCGCAACAACTCCGGAAAGAATAGAATCATCGATATCAACATTTTTAGCTTGGGCAAATTTTTTTAAAGCTTCAACAAAAATTTTATGTGCATTATTCTTAAAATCTAACATTTAATGATTTTAAACGATTTTTCAGTTTTTGTCAATACGAAATTGTCGCAATTTGCAGTCTCTATTTATAATAATTTTAATTTTCGTTTCAAATCCAACTATTCGAATTTTTCGAATAGTTCGTTTTCATCCCCCTCTGATGATCGCACAAAAACATCGACCTGCCACTGTGCAAAATCGGCGGGCAACTATTCGAATTTTTCGAATAGTTCAAATCTTCCTGTAAACACCCAAATTAAGGCATTGACAAAAAGCAAGTTGCATGGTATAATGAAACCATGATTTTTGATGTAAAAGGAATGCGGTGCGAAAAATGTACCGGAAATGTGGAAAGGGCAGTTTTAGCCGTCACCGGTGTAACGGAGGCTA
>JAFNZQ010000037.1 GCA_017382775.1 Spirochaetaceae bacterium | reverse complement strand
GAAATTGCAGGGGCCACCGATGTGAAATACGTTCCCGGTTACTTTCCCTTTACCGAACCTTCCATTGAGGTGCACATTAAGCATCCGGTTTTGGGATGGTTCGAATTGGGCGGCTCCGGAATTTTCCGTCCCGAAGTGACCAGACCAATGGGAATTACATGTCCCGTAGCCGCGTGGGGAATCGGAATTGACCGAATGGCTTTAATGAAGCTGGGCCTTAACGATTTACGGGAACTTTTTTCTTCCGACATTGAAAAGGTCCGTTTTCGCTGATGATTGGTGGAATTACAAAGTCAGTTCTCTTTGGTTTTTTGGCCTTTGTTCTGTTAAAAGTTTTTAACTTTGCCGAAGTTTTTCCCCAAATATATTCGGTACTGAAAGTGTTGCCATCATATTTGATTATTCCAATTTTTGCAACCTTGGGAGTGGTTAATTTCGAAAAAGAGGGGATAAAAGGCCTTAATTCCTTGCGTTTTGCCATGTTTTTAAGCCTTTTGGGGGCTGTTCAACTTTCTTTGGGCTTTGGTTTCGGCTTTTTTTTAGAGAAATTTTTTCCGTCATTATTGCCTTACAAAACTTTCGGATACGAACTTTCCCAGGGATTCGCCGGTGGACATTCCACTGCTGCCGGTGTGGCGGGGATTTTCCGACAATTTGGGGCGGAATACTGGCAGGACGCTCAAGGTGTTACCACAGCCTTTGCCACAATCGGGCTTTTGGGCGGAATTTTTTTCGGACTGTTCCTTGCCACAGGAAAGGTTGGGTTAGGCTTTTTCAAAAAAAATGAAGGGAAAAAGGCGAATGGGGAAAGGATTTCTTTTTTGCATTTTGCGGTTTGCGGACTATTGGTGGCGGCAGCTTCTTTTTGCGGACATTTTTTCAGCAGTTTTTTGCGCGCCAATGACGTTTTCATGTTGAAATCCATGCCGGCTTGGTCCATGGCTTTAATTTTTTCGTATATTTTCAGCGGAATTTTGAAACTTACAGGTTGCGACCTTTCCAAGTTAAAAAAATCTCGCACAGTGTTTTCGGGATTTTTCGGTGAAATCGCCGTTTTTATCTCCATTGCGGTTATGAAAATCGAAATTGTGGTAAATAATTTATCCCAAATTATGATTTTAAGCTTTTTGGGCTTTATCGCCACATATTTTCTTTGCTTCATCTGTTTGCCAAAATTTTTCCCTAAAAGTACGGGAAATTTTCAACGGGGATTAGTATCCTTCGGGGCCAATACCGGCGTGGTAATCACCGGAATTTTACTGCTGAAAGCCTCGTCATCACCGGATGAAAACGTGGTACTCACTGAGTTTAGTGCCGGATTTTCCCTTATGTGCATTCTCACCACATTGCTTTCGCCCATAACCTTTTTCCTCTTGGAAAGCGGAAGCCTTTTCGCCAATTTTGCCTTTTCCGTATTTACCGCGGTGGTGGATTTGCTTTTTCTCTTTCTTTTACTAAAAAAGTAAATTTTTCAAACAAAGGAAAAAATCACTTGACAGAAAAAGAAAAATTGTATAGAATAAAAGTATGGGTGGAAAAGTTTCTTACGATGAAAGCAAAATAAAAACACTGTCTTCTCTTGAACATATTCGGTTGCGAACCGGAATGTATATAGGTAGGTTGGGAGACGGTTCAAACAGAGATGACGGAATTTACGTTCTTTTGAAAGAAGTTATCGACAATGCCGTGGATGAGTTTATCATGGGTAGCGGCAATCGTATTGATATTGAGGTTAAAGACGGATTGGTTCGTGTTCGGGACTTTGGTCGCGGTATTCCCTTGGGAAAGTTGGTGGACTGTGTGTCCACAATCAATACCGGTGCAAAGTACAACGATGAGGTTTTTCAATTTTCCGTGGGATTGAACGGAGTTGGAACCAAGGCCGTCAACGCTTTGTCTTCATACTTCAAAGTTACATCCGTGAGGGACGGAAAATATGCGGATGCGGTTTTCGAATGCGGAGTGCTTAAATCTCAAAAAGAAGGAAACACAAAGGCGGGTGTGAAAAACGGAACTTTGGTGGAATTCATTCCCGATACGGAAATTTTTGGTGAATACCGATTCAATTCCGAATTTGTGGAAAAACAGATTTGGAATTATGCTTATTTGAATTGTGGACTGGTTCTCTGCCTTAACGGCATTGAGTACAAAAGCGAGGCCGGCCTTTTGGACCTTCTTTCCGCCGAAGTTGCCGATTCTTGCATTTACAAATTGGGGTACTATCGGGGAAAGCACCTGGAATTTTCCTTTACCCATACCAATTCCTACGGGGAAAGTTACTTTTCCTTTGTGAACGGACAATACACTTCCGATGGAGGAACTCACCTTTCGGCTTTCAAAGAGGGCTTTTTGAAAGGTGTCAACGATTTTTTCCAAAAATCCTATAAAAGCGACGATGTGCGAGACGGAATGACTGCGGCAATTGCGGTGAAAATTCAGGCTCCGGTGTTTGAAAGTCAGACGAAAAACAAATTGGGAAACACCGATGTTCGCCCATGGATTGTGTCGGAAACGAAAAGCGCCGTTCACGATTATCTAACCCGTAATCCGGAAGAAGCAAAACTTTTGGAACAGAAAATTCTTGCCAACGAAAAATTACGCACTGAACTTAACGTGGT
>JAFNZQ010000036.1 GCA_017382775.1 Spirochaetaceae bacterium | reverse complement strand
TGCTTCAAGGTGATGTGGGATCGGGAAAAACCTTGGTGGCCTTTTTCGCCTGCTTGGAAGTAATAGACCGAGGTTTTCAATGCGCATTTTTGGCACCCACAGAACTTTTGGCACGACAGCACGCAGAAAATGCCGCCAAACTTTTCGCGGCATTGGATATAAAACTGGCCTTTTTGACCGGAAACTTGAAGGCGTCCGGTCGAGGGAACCTTTTAAACGCACTGAAAAATGGAGAAATCGATCTGGTTATAGGAACTCACGCATTGTTTTCTCAATCCACGGCTTATAAAAACCTTGGTTTCGTCATTATTGATGAACAACACCGTTTCGGGGTGGCTCAGCGAAATGCCATGTTGTCAAAATGCACAAATCGCAACCTGCTTATGATGAGCGCCACGCCCATTCCCCAAACCCTGGCCTTGACGATTTTCAGCGACATGGATATATCCGTTATTCGCTCCATGCCGGCAGGTCGCCTTCCGGTGAAAACTCACCTTGCGGAAGAGGGCAAGGTACAAAAGGTCTACGATTTTGTACGCAGGGAATTAAATGAAGGCCACCAGGCATATTTCGTTTATCCACTCATTTCCGATTCCGACGAAGGCAAAATGGCGGATTTGAAATCGGCGGAGCAGATGTACAAAGAACTGTCCCGAGAATTTCCGGACAAAATCGCTGCCTTAATCCACAGCGAAATCGACGAAGAGGCACAAAAAAACATAATGGCTGATTTTAGGGCAAATAAAATCCATATTCTCGTGGCCACAAGCGTAATCGAGGTGGGGGTGGACGTACCAAACGCTACCTGTATCGTGGTGGAACATAGTGAGCGTTTCGGATTGGCTGCCTTACATCAACTTCGCGGTCGCGTTGGAAGAGGCAACCTGCAATCCCACTGTTTCCTGGTTTATGACACGGGATTAACGGAAATTGCAAAAAAACGGTTGAAAGTTCTTTTCGAATCCAATGACGGTTTTTTTGTGGCGGAACAGGATTTAATTCTTCGCGGCCCCGGTGAGGTTTTGGGTTTACAACAATCCGGCTATATGAATTTCACCATTGCCGATCCGGTGCGTGACAAAGACATAATGCTGATTGCCAGAAAGGCTGCCTTGGAAAACCTGCGTGAATCATAAATTTCGGTGAAGGTAAAATCTCTTCGAATTACTTGACTTTTACCGTAAAATGTGTTATTATTTGAGGCAGGAGTTTACAATGAACGAGAAAAATTCGATTTTAGCTGTAATTATTTTTTCTGTTGCTATCTTGGGTGCGGGATTTTTAATCGGTTCCGGCCTTTCAAAAATGCGTTCTTCCACAGGAACGGTTTCCGTTCGCGGCCTTTCCGAAAGGGAGGTAAATGCGGATTTGGCAATTTGGCCCATGACCTTTTCCGTTTCCGGCGACGATTTGCGACAGGTTCAAAGCGAAACCTTGCGAAAAATCGAAGTGGTTAAAAACTACCTGTCTCAATTCAATTTCAGTCCTGATGAGGTTACGGTGAAGGAACCTGCAATTACGGATACAACCGCCAATCCCTATATGAATGCCAACGAGCGTCGCAACAAGTATTTTGCCAAGACCACCATTATAATCCGTTCCTCCAACGTGGAGGCTGTGAAAATGGCTCTGTCCAAATCCATAGATTTGTTGGGCGAGGGTGTGGCAATTATTCAGGATTACGATTC
>JAFNZQ010000035.1 GCA_017382775.1 Spirochaetaceae bacterium | reverse complement strand
AAATGTAAAAACGCCCATCGTTAAAGTTTTGGGAAAGACCAATGATGACGGCTCACCTTTTATTGTGAATACCTCTACGTCTAAGTTAAAGATCGAACGAACATTAACCAAGCGAGAAATCGAAGCCCTACAATAAATTTTTCTTACACCATTTTTCAATCAGGCAAGATTCGCATTTGGGATTGCGTGCCGTGCATACGTAGCGACCATGCAGAACCAAGTGATGATGGGCGTATTGCATGAATTTTTCGGGAATTTTTTTGACCAAAGCCGCTTCCACAGTTTCCGGCGTGTCTTCGTTGCAAAATCCAATTCGTTTGGAAATTCGCAAAATGTGCGTATCCACCGGCATTGTGGCTTCTCCGTAAATTACATTCATCGCCACATTGGCGCTTTTTCGTCCCACTCCGGGAAGTTGCAAAAATTCATCCATGGTTTTGGGAAAGGGCCGGGTTTCGTCAAGGCCGGCATCGTCACCGTATTTCTCACAAAGGATTTTACTCAAACCGATTATGTTTTTCGCCTTGTTGCGAAAAAGCCCTATGGATTTTATGTAACCGATAAGGCCTTCCTCACCCAATTCCACCATTTGTCGGGGAGATTTTACCCTTTCGTAAAGGGCTGCGGTGGCGGCGTTCACGCTTTTATCCGTTGCTTGGGCGGACAAAACCACGGACACCACCAGCGTAAAAGGATTTACATAGTCCAACTCGCTTTTCGGTTGGGGATTTTCCCGAGAAAAGGCTTGAAAAATGCCTTCGATTTCAACATCGGAAAGGAATTTCATGATTTTACCAAGGATTTCAATGCATCAACCTTATCGGTTTTTTCCCATGGAAAACCGTCTTTTCCAAAATGACCGTAGACAGAAGTGTTGCGGTAAATCGGTTTTTTCAAATCCAAGGTTTTGATGATTCCGCCGGGGGAACAATCGAAAATTTCCTTTACGGCCTTTTCCAATCGGGCTGTTTCCACAACTCCGGTGCCAAAGGTATCAATCATAACGGAAATGGGATAAGGCACTCCAATGGCGTAGGACAGTTGGATTTCGCATCGTTCCGCAAAGCCTGCCGCCACAATGTTTTTGGCAATATACCGTGCCATGTAGGCCGCAGAACGGTCAACCTTGGATGGATCCTTTCCGCTGAAAGCACCGCCACCGTGGCGTCCCATTCCGCCGTAAGTGTCCGCAATAATTTTACGCCCCGTAAGTCCGGTGTCGCCGGCAGGTCCGCCGATTACAAAACGTCCCGTGGGGTTTATGTAGAACTTGGTTTTTTCATCCAAAAGATTTGTATCTGCCAAAACCGGTTTAACAATTTTTTCCACAATATCGTGTTTTATCTCTTCGTATTGCACATCTTCGGAATGCTGATGACTTACAACCACTGTGTCAATTCGAACAGGTTTGTGTCCTTCGTATTCCACGGTAACTTGACTTTTGGAATCCGGCCGCAAATAAGGCAATTCCCCGTTTTTTCGCATTTTCGAGGCTTTTTGCAGAATTTTATGAGCCAGAGAAATGGGCGTGGGCATGTATTCCGATGTTTCAGAACAGGCAAATCCAAAAACAAGGCCTTGATCGCCGGCACCTTGGAGACCTTCAAATTCCCTGAGGCCATTTCCCACAACACCTTGGTTTATATCCGGAGACTGAGTATGTATCATATTGAGGATGGCCATGGAATCACAATCCAAACCGGCGGCGGCATCGGTGTAACCCACATTTTCGCAAATATCGTGAACCAATTTCTGCACGTCCACATAGGCTTCCGTGGTGATTTCTCCTCCCACCAAAACCAAGGCGTTGGAAGCAAAAGTTTCGCAGGCCACGTGGCTATTGGAATCTTGTCGTAAACATTCGTCCAAAACTGCATCCGAAATCTGATCACACAACTTATCCGGATGTCCTTCACTAACAGATTCCGATGTGAATAAATATTTATCCATCCTGTACACTCCCTTAAAAAATCATATTGATTATAACAAAAAAAGTTGTATTCGTCAAGGGGAAAGGGTGAAATTCTTTTAGTGGCAAATCTCCGATAACGGGGAAAAATTTACCGTTTTTTTCAAAAATTCCTTGACAAAGAAAAAAATTTGTGATAAACTACGGTGAATCAATTGTGATTTGCCAACTTGGCTCAGTTGGTAGAGCAGCGCATTCGTAATGCGCAGGTCTAGGGTTCGAGTCCCTAAGTTGGCTGTTGTGAACGTAACCTCCTCCCCATTGGGTGAGGAGGTTTTTTGTTTTATTTTCCAAACATTTGAACGTAACCCATCACAAACACCACCAACATAATTATGGGTAAAATTACGTTAAGATAAAATTTAAATCCCTTTCCGGAGGGAAATTTACGCCCCTTTCCGGTGTTGGCCTCTTCGATGAATTTTTCCCAACCCCAGCCCCAACGAGTGGTACAGAAAAACAGGAATACCATGGAACCCAAGGGCAAAATGTTGTTGCTGACAATGAAATCTTCCAAGTCCAAAACGCCGGTTCCGGGACCCAAGGGTTGAAAGTCGGACCACACATTGAAGCCCAATGCACAAGGAACGGACAAAATGGAAACCACCACAAAATTTATAATCACCGATTTAATTCTGGAAATTTTAAATTTATCGCAAAGGCAAGCGACAAGGTTTTCAAAAACAGCAATAACCGTGGTCATGGCCGCGAAACACATAAAAAGGAAGAAAAGTGTTTGCCACAACTGTCCGCCGGTCATTGAGGTGAAGATATTGGGCAATGTTACGAAAATAAGTCCGGGACCGGAATTTGCATCTATTCCGAAACTGAATGCAGCGGGGAAAATAATCAATCCGGCCAAAATTGCGACGAAAGTGTCCAAGGCAATTACACTAATAGCCTCGCCCTGCAAACTTCGGGACTTGTCAATGTAACTTCCGAAAATTGTGAGACTTCCCATACCTATGGACAAGGTGAAAAAGGCCTGTCCCAATGCGGCATAAACTGCTTCACCCAATCCGTGCTCCACCATTTTGCCGAAATCCGGCTTTAAATAAAATTCGTATCCGGGACCGACATTGGGCAAAAATGCCACACGCACAGCCAAGACAATTACAATGAACAATAATCCGGACATCATGAATTTTGCAACTTTTTCCACTCCACCTTGCAATCCCATGGCGCAAATGAAAAATCCCACAACGATAACCACAAACATCCATGTGAGCAAAGTGGCGGGAGAAGCCAGCATATTATTGAAAAAACCCCCGATTTGTTCTTGGTTAAGACCGTTTAAGGCACCCCGGAGGCTTGCGACAAAGTAATTTAACATCCAACCGGCCAAAACCGTGTAGTAAATCATCAAAATGTAGTTACCCAAAGTGGCAACAGCACCGTATATATGCCATTTGGAGCCCTTTGGTTCCAATTCATTAAAGGCTTGAATAACACTCTTTTTTGAGGCTCGCCCCACGGAAAATTCCATAACCATAACGGGCAATCCGAAAATAAGTAAAAACAACAAATAGAGAATGATAAAAGCTGCGCCACCGTATCTTCCCGTAATATAGGGAAAACGCCATACATTTCCCAAACCGATTGCACATCCGGCCGACAAAAAAATAAAACCAAGTCGGCTACCAAGAGTTTCTCTCTTCTCAGACATATTTTTCTCCTTATAAATTTGAAAGATTTTACAGTAAAACAAAAAAAAAGTCAATAAAAAATTTATTTTTTTTCAAAAAAACAAGTATTTGGACGGAAAGCCCCAATTTTCGTCAATTATTACAAAATATTCACATTTTTACACCATCTTATTGACAAATACAAATTTCTGTGATACAATATGGATTACCATGAATACCAAGAACAATTCATCCCAGCCGGAAAAATTTTCTTTGAAAACTCTGGGTGCCAATGTTGATGCCTACATAAAAAGCCGCAAATTGATAATTTTGATTCTTGTTTCCGCTTATATAATTTCCGCCGTTTGTGCCCTTTTCAATGCCGCAGCCCGCGACGGACAGCTTATTTTGGCGGAACACTCCTATGAGGCTGGGCAAATTTCCGAACGGGACATTGTGTCATCCATTACCGAAACAATTCCCGCCAAGGGTGATTTACCGGAATTGCAAATTACCCAAGGTGAAAAAATTTTTCGCAAAAATTTTCCGATTACGGCAGATGCTCTGCGAAAATACGAATATTTGGCAATGCACGGAGACCGATTTGATGAAATCAGTTTCATCAGCAACCTTATCTACCTTCTTTTACTTTCATTCGTGGCCATATTCCTTTTCACGCCACCGGTTACAACAACCAAGCTTTCACCGGGGCAAATAATTTTTTTAACAGCGGTGTTTTGCGTCAATTACGCCATTTCCACCTTTGTGTCGAAAGTGGCCTTTTTTTCATTGCCCTACACCACCGGACTTTTGAGTATTGCCACCATGTCAGTATCCTTGGTGACCCTTTTGATTACACCGAAAGTCGCCACATTTTTTTCAGTCATACTGGCTTTGGGAATTTTTTCGGCGTCGGAATTTTCCATTATTTCCCTTTTGTACGCCATTTTCCCCTGTATTTTCGCAATTCGCCTTGTGAAAAATGTACAACGGCGAACGGATTTGTTTTTAACTTCCATTATGTTGGCAATTATTAACGCCCTGATGACGGTTTTTTTAATGGTTTGTTTTCCCCAAGCCCTTACGTCCACGGCTGCATCCGTTTCCCTTGCCTTTTTAAGCGGTTTTCTCAACGGTTCGTTAATTTTGGGACTTTTGCCGGCCTTGGAATATGTTCTCAACACGGCTTCCACATTCCGATTGCGGGAACTTTCCGATGTGAACAATCCCACAATGAAGAAAATGCTTTTAACGGCACCGGGAACGTACAATCACACCACAATGGTTGCGGCCTTGGCGGAAGCGGCCTGCGATGCCATGGGAGCACGCGCCTTGGTGGCTCGCGTGGGTGCCTATTATCACGATTTGGGCAAATTGGAACATCCGGAATACTTTGTAGAAAATCAAAGCGGAGAGAACAAACACAATAAGTTAAATCCCAGTCTTTCCATTTCCATAATTCGCAGCCATGTGAAAAAGGGTGTGGAAAAGGCCCGAGCCCTGCATTTGCCGGAGGAAGTTATTTCCATAATAAATGAACATCACGGTGACAGCCTAATCGCCTTTTTCTACAATGAAGCGAAAAAGCTGGATCCCAATGTTCAAAAAGAGGATTATTCCTACATCGGAACTCCGCCACGCTCCAAGGAATCGGCCACAGTTATGTTGGCAGACACGGTGGAAGCAGCCTGTCGAACCTTGGACAATCCCACGCCCACTCGCATTGAGGCCTTTATTCACCAGTTAATTTTGGCAAAATTGCAAGACGGTCAGTTGGAAAATTCATCCCTGACCTTTAACGACCTTACAACCATTGAAAAATCATTTGCCGTAATTTTAGCGGGACACTACCATTCCCGTATAAAATATCCCAACCAAAAGGATCCCACGGAAGAGGGAAAGGAGGAAAAAGATGCTTCCGAAAGTTGAAATTTGTACTTCCGAGGATGTTTCCCTGCCCTTTTCCGAAGAAGATTGCTTGAATTTTTTGAACAAGGCCCTTATTCGGCTGGATTTCAACAACTGGCAACTTTCCGTTATGTTTTGCAATAACGAATTTATTCGAGATTTGAACCATAAATTCCGCAACAAGGACGAGGCCACCGACGTTTTGTCCTTTGAAAACGGCGAAACCTTTGACGACGACGGCGAAGAACGATTTTTGGCCGGCGACATTGTCATCAGTTTGGAGTTTTTACAAAAAAATGCCGAGGAATTTAAGGTTGGAATCAACGAGGAATTAAAACGCCTTTTAATTCATGGGATTTTGCATCTTTCGGGGATGGATCACGCCACAAATGGTGAAGATGAAGAGATGCTTATCCGCCAAGAGAGGCTATTGGCGGAGTTTGAAGAAGTCATTATTTGGAAATAACTACCTATCAACCTTGATTCCGTTGTGGGGAAAGGAAAGTCCCATTTCATCGGCGGCTGCGGAAAGTTTTATGAAAACTTCCGTCCTCATGGCAAAAAAGTCATCTGTTTTAGACCACGCGGTCAGAACTACGTTGAAAACACCGTTGATGTAATTGTCTATGAAAACGCCGGGTTCCGGATCTTTTAGAACCGAGGGACAATCCCCCGCAATGGCCAAAAGTTTTTTTCGCACCTCATCCAAATCCCGACCCGGTGAAACGGCCAACTCGAATTTGAAACGTCTTTTGTCAACACAGGTTATGTTAATTACCTTGGTGTTAAAAATGGTTTCGTTGGGTATTCGAACCAACTGGTTGTCGCCGGTAAGAACCTTTGTGGACATAAAGGTAACTTCCTGGACGCAGCCTGTAATTTCATCCACGGTTATCCAATCGCCGGTGGAAAAAGAACGGTCCGCAACCACGAATATTCCGCTAATTATGTTGGAAAATGAGGTTTGAGCCGCCAAAGTAACGGCGATACCGAAAATACCGGCTGCACCGAAAATGGTTTTCAAATCGATTCCGAAAAGCCACAGTATGAAAAACAGGAAAACGCCCTTGTTGATATAACCGAAGACTTTCCCGATAATGCCCACGTCAATCAATGTGGAGGACTTGTTCTTTTGGTAAATAATAATGGCGTGACGCAAAACTTTCAAGGCGATTCTGATAATCACCACAACGCAAAGACCGGTCAGAAAATGCCACAGGTTTTCAGTGGAAATGAGATTTGTTATATCCGAAAAAACAGATTTTAACCTATCCATACTCGATTAGAAAAGGAAAATTCCGTTTTTTTTGCATTCTTCACGCATTTCATCCGGCCAGGCACTGGCGTGAGTTTCGCCGATGTGGGCCTTTCGCAAAAAGTACATACAAAGGCGTGACTGACCGATACCGCCACCGATGGTTTGTAAAAGTTCTCCGGAAAGAAGCATTCTGTGGTACAAAAGTTCCTTTCGTTCCGTTTTTTTTGCAAATTCCAGCTGGTCGTTAAGGGTTTTCGGCGAAACGCGAATACCCATGGATGAAAGTTCCAAGGCACTTTCCAAAACCGGATTCCACACAAGAAGGTCACCGTTAAGGCCGTGTCCGTTTTGTGTTTCCGTAATCCAGTCGTCATAGTCGGGAGCGCGCATATCGTGGCTTTCTCCGCTCTTCAAAGGATAGCCGATTCCGATGATGAACACCGCACCGTATTTT
>JAFNZQ010000034.1 GCA_017382775.1 Spirochaetaceae bacterium | reverse complement strand
GTTCCGTCCAAAAAGGTGATTACGCCACAATAACTGAAGCCGTTTTCCAAAATCAGCCTTTGCATATTCTTGTTGTCGGCGTGGGTATCGATGCGGATGTTGGAACATTTTTCTTCGGTAAAATCCACAACGGCGGCAAAAACGCCTTTCATCACACCGTCGCCGGCCACCTTGTGAATGGTAACATAAGGTTCATTATTCAGCCAGGCTCCGTCAATTTTCCCGTAGGACGGATCTTCCCCGAAGGCCACCACAAAGGCGAAGTGAGGAACGCCATTGTGGTCTTCTCCCACATAAAGGCGATTTGCGGCAATGTCTTCACGCAAAAGGTTGTCTTCCGGATAGGATGTTCCCCACTGGGTTGGATTTCCGTTTTTCGCCATGAAAGAACGGGCCGAGGCGTAAATTTGATGCAACTGAGGCAAATCTTCGATTAAGGCCGGTCGTATTTTCATTTTCCGAATCCGCAATTTGGGAAGATGCAGTGTTGGCAATGAAGGCAAATTCCGCCCTCTCCCAAAGCAGCCAACTCTGCCGCTGTAATTGTGTCGTCGGCAAAAATCCGAGGCAACACAATGTCCAAAATTGTACGTTTTTCATACATGGCACAACCGGGAATGCCCATTACAGCCTTGTTTTCATCGGTGTAGGCCAACATGAACATGGCGCCGGGCAAGACAGGGGCTCCGTAGGCAACAACATTTTTTGCCACGGAACGAATTGCTCCGGGGGTTCTGTCATCGGGATCCACGCTCATTCCGCCGGTGCAAATAACCAAATCCGCACCTTGTTCCAAAAAGGCTGCGATTTTGGCCTTAATCACATCCACATCATCTCCGGAATATTCCACGGACAAAATCTCGCAGGGAAACTCGGCCAATTTGGATTTCAAAACCGGCGAAAAGGTGTCCTCAATGCGGCCTTTCAAAACCTCGCTTCCGGTGGCAACAATGCCCACCTTTTTCGTTTTATAAGGAAGGATTCGCAGAATCCGGTTATCATTACAAGCGGATTTTACCGCAACTTCGGCTTCGACAAGTTTTTTTTCCTCTATCATCAACGGAATTGCCCGCATTCCGGCTAAAAAGTCGCCTTTTTTCACGGGAAAGTTTCCGTGTCGGGTGGCAATCATCAAGTCATCTAAAGAATTTATGGCCAAAATCACTGAGGAATCCACCTTGAACACACCGTCAATTTCCGCGAAAAGATTTATCTTCCCTTCAGAAACGGGACTTTCCGTCATAAATTCGCCCTTTACAAGCCGAGAAAGCCGAATTGCCGCATCATTTTCGTGAATCATCCCATCTATGTTTTCCCAAACGAAAATGTGTTCCTTCCCCACGGAAAGCAACACGGGAACATCCTCGGCAGTAATAACATGGCCCTTTTTGAAAACCGGCCCTTTTGAAACTCCGGCTACGATGCGAGTAATATCGTGACACAAAACTTCGCCGACTGCATCTTCGGTGCGTATTTCTTTCATTATAATCTCCGAGGGAATTATATCATATTTTCGAAAAATGTCAACAGGCAGAAAGGGAAATCTCCCGATAAAAGCAACAAAGAGTTTAAAATAAAAAAAGGTCGGCATAAGCCGACCATGCCCATCAGGCAGTCGAGTGGACAATGGGTGGGAGGGGATTTGCCCACCCGACAATTAAATTATCGGAAGGAACCCAAAAAACTTGAATGTGATTTTAATTTTTTTTTCGAAATTTTTTAAAAAAAATTTCCGGCAAAATTCAAACTTGACAACGGTGGAAAAATGGTATACAATAAAATAAGGAGGCTTTTATGGCTATTGAATGGAAAAATTTTGATGAATTAAGTACGCAAAAAAAATTGCTTTCACTGAAAAATTCGGTGGATTTGAAAAAAGTTTTAGATGCGTCTCGCATTAAAGAATTTCAGGCAGATGCCGGCGGAGACGTAATTTTCTCCTATGCCGCAAAGGAAATAGACCAAAGAGTCCTGACCGTCTTTCAGGAATTGGCCGATGAAGCCAATTTGACGGAAAAATTTCGCGCCTTGTATGAGGGCGATATAATAAACACCGGAGAAAACAGAAAGGTGTTGCATCACCTTACCCGTGGCCAATTAGGCAACGACGTGGTTTTCGAAGGGAAAAATTTACGAAAATTTTACGAAGAACAACGGATTAAAATAAATGAATTTGCAGAAAAGGTTCACAGCGGTGCAATTACTCCGGAAGACGGCAAAAAATTTTCATCGGTGGTTCAAATCGGCATTGGCGGAAGCGATTTAGGGCCCCGCGCCATGTATTTGGCCTTGGAGAATTGGGCACGGGTAAAGGGCACTTTGAAAATGCAGGCTAAATTCATTTCCAATGTGGACCCCGATGACGGTGCAGGCGTTCTCGCATCCTGCGATTTAGCCCACACCCTTTTCATTTTGGTTTCCAAAAGCGGAACCACTCAAGAAACATTGGCCAACGAACTTTTTGTTCGCAACAAATTGGAAAAGGCCGGGTTGAATCCCGCAAAACACATGGTGGCTGTTACCAGCGAAACCAGCCCCTTGGCAAAAAGCACCGACTACTTGGCATCCTTTTTCATTGACGACTTTATTGGCGGTCGCTTTTCCTCCACTTCGGCGGTGGGC
>JAFNZQ010000033.1 GCA_017382775.1 Spirochaetaceae bacterium | reverse complement strand
GCTTTTTGATAATATCGTCGATTTTGGCGCAGTTTTCGATGGTACCCATTACGGTGGACACAATGAAGGCTTTATCACTTTCACTTAAAACATCATTGCGAGCCAACCATTCAAATTTGAAAATCTCCTCAGTTTCCGTGTGGGAAAATTCCCAAGCAAACAGAGACTGAAGAGCAATCATTCTGAGACGGTGACGTGTCATTTTACCAAGACAGCAATTTATCCAATTCAGCACCGGATTTTTTCATGTCAAAATATTCCGGTTTTCGGTATTGCTCGGAAATATCTTTCATGGCCTCGGTGAAAATCTGCATTTGTTTCTGCTGTTGCAACATTCCGCGAATGTATTCGTATACAGTCATGGTGGAGTCCGGCTGAACCAAATCGCTTAATCCCAACATTTTTGTGCTTTCCCTTTCGAGAACGATGAAAATTTGGAAGCGATCGGAAAATTCGGTAACATCGGATACTTCTCCCAGTTTTCGTTCAAAAAGGGTTAAAAATTCTTCCTGGGTAACACCTAACTGCTGAGCGGAAAGGGGGGATTTGGGAATTATTTGCAATCCGGAACGATAACCGATGTCGGGATTATCCCGAAAGCGAGCATTTAACTCGTCCACAGTGGTCTTTTTGCTTTTCAGATTAGCCTGATATTCCGCAATTTTTGTTTTGGCCGCAGCTGCGTTTTGCCCCTTGGGAACTTCCAAAGCGAAAATTTTAACGTAATCCGGCTGAACCATTTGGGCTTTGTTGATATCATAGTAGGAGCGAATTTCCTTATCGGAAACAGAGGCGCTCTGAAATTCTTTTTGCTTCAAGGTTGCGATATAGCGTTGAACCGTAAGGGTGGACTTGGCGCTGGCCTTGTATTCGGACAAAGAAAGGCCGGTTTGCTGTCGCATGAAATCGTCCAGAGACATTTTTGTTTGCTCCTTAACGAACTTCGAAAATTCCTGTTCCGTCATGGCTTGACCGGTGATTTGTCGAATACTTTCCAAAAAGTACTGATTTACTTCGGTGTCTGTTACCACAACCTTTGCCTTGTTTGCTGCCTGTTCAAGCAATTTTTCGCTGATAAGACCGTCCAAGACCTCTTTGCGTTGAGCAGGAGTAAGCTTTTGTCCGGATTGCTTTTCGTAAACATCCACACGAACCTTCAACTGTTTAAGGGTGATGGTTTCGGGTGATGTCACCTTTACTGTTGCAAGTGGCTGCAAATCACTTTGTGCAAAACTCATGGCACAAGAAAAAATCATGAAAAGAACAAAAATCTTCCTTTTAAACACTTAATATCTCCTAATCACAGTGTCCTTTAATATTTTCAAATAAAGGAACAAATATAATTACATTAAGTTACAAAAATTAACTTAATACTGCACGAATTCGTCTAACTCCCGCCGACGAAGACTGTTCCTTTTGTATTTTAAATGTCCCCAACTCTTTTGTGTTTTCCACATGGGGACCGCCGCAAATTTCCTTGCTGAAATCGCCGATGGTGTACACCTTCACCACGTCTTCGTATTTTTCACCGAACAAACCAATGGCGCCACTTGCCCGAGCTTCTTCCAACGGCATGGTTTCCATGGTTACAGGCAAGGCACGGGCGATTTGGTCGTTCACCATTTTTTCCACGGTGGCCAATTCATCCTTGGTCATTGGTGCGGGATGGGAAAAATCAAAACGCATTCGTTCCGCAGTGATGTTGGATCCCTTTTGAGCCACATGATCGCCCAAAACCGTGCGTAAAGCCTTGTGGAGAAGATGGGTTGCGGTGTGATATCGGGTGGTAATTTCCGAATGGTCCGCAAGGCCGCCTTTGAAAACCTGATCGCTTCCCGCTCGGGAAAGTTCCTGATGCTTCTTAAAGGCCTCGTTAAAACCTTCACTATCCACGGAAAGTCCGTTTTCTTCAGCCAACTCCGCGGTAAGTTCCAAGGGAAAGCCGAAAGTGTCGTAAAGGCGGAAAGCCACACGGCCGGGAATTGTCTTTTGCGGATTTTTCAGCAAATTGGGCAAGAGTTTTTCAAATTCCTGCTGGCCGCCTTTTAGGGTTTTGAAGAATTTTTCTTCCTCGGCGGTTAATTCTTCGGTTATGAATTTATGTTTTTCAGCCAATTCGGGATAAGCACCTTTGTACTGCTCGATAACTACCTCAGCCGTTTCGCGTAAAAACACACGATCCAGGCCAAGTTTTTTACCGTGACGAACGGCACGGCGAATAAGTCGTCGCAAAACATAGCCTGCACCCAGGTTGGAGGGTGTAACGCCTTTGGCATCTCCCAAAATAAAGACTGCGGCACGGGTATGATCGGCGATAATTCGAATGGATTTATCGTTTTCGTCGTTTTCGCCGTAGGATTTACCGGTAATTTCTTCGATTTTGGCAATGAGTGGTGCGAAAACTTCCGTTTCATAAACTGACTTTTTGCCTTGCAACATTGCCACCGTTCGTTCAATTCCCATTCCGGTATCGACGCATTTTCGAGCCAAAGGTTCGAAAGTTCCGTCCTTGGTTTTGTTGTATTGCATGAAAACGTCGTTCCAAATTTCGAAATATTTTCCGCAGGAACAGCCGGGACGACAATCAGGACCACAGGGTTCTTTCCCCGTGTCGATGAACATTTCGGTATCGGGGCCACAGGGACCTGTTTCACCGGCAGGCCCCCACCAGTTATCTTTACGAGGAAGGTAGTAAATTCGTTCCTTGGGGATTCCGTGTTCCATCCAATATTGGGCGGATTCATCGTCCCTGGGAACATCGTCGTCACCGGCGAAAACTGTTACGGAAAGTTTGTCCGGAGAAATTTCCAAGTATTTGGTTATAAATTCGTAGCTGAAATCGATGGCTTCCTTTTTGAAATAGTCACCTAAAGACCAATTGCCAAGCATTTCAAAAAAAGTAAGATGGCTTAAATCGCCGACGGAATCTATATCACCTGTACGGATGCATTTTTGGTAATCCGTGAGTCGGTTTCCCGCCGGATGAGGTTCCCCCATTAGGTAGGGAACCAAAGGATG
>JAFNZQ010000032.1 GCA_017382775.1 Spirochaetaceae bacterium | reverse complement strand
ATTTTACTATTCAGTTTTTCCGCATTACGAACCTTTTTTCAAGTCTGCCCTCGTTACGTTCGCAGATAAGTTAAAAATCTGCAGGGGTTTAGGCTCGACTGTCGAGTCATATTTGATATCGAAAAGCGGAATGGAAATTTTTCCAAAATAGTTCTCGGTGACGACAGGGAAAACCTGCTTCCCCTGGAACCGAAGTTGCAATCTTTGCTGGGTGATAAAGCCTCCGTGTGTTTCAGTAAACCATATTTTTTGGAAATTCTGCCACCGGATGGCGGAAAGGGAAATGCCCTTCGTCATTTAACGGAAAAAGTCCTGGGGCTTTCAGCCGATGATGTTGCCTGCTTCGGTGACAGTTTCAACGACAAAACCATGTTGGAATATGCCTTTAATTCCGTTGCAATGCTGAATGCCTCCGATGAAATAAAGGCTTTGGCGCGTTTTTCCACGAAATTTTCCAATAACGAAGACGGTGTGGCAAAATTCTTGGAAGAAAACTTGATTTTTAACTGAAATTTTCCCTTGTAAACCGGTAAAAAATAAAATTTTTCTCAAAATCCTATTGATTTTTTTTATGAAATATGGTATAATATGTCGGGTTTTTATATGGGAGAAAAAATCAGAGTTATAGTACAAGAAGGTGCGACTTTACCCCGTTACGAAACGGAGGGTGCTGCCGGTGCGGATATTTGCGCCTTTGTTTCTCAACCGATTACCTTGAAGGTGGGAGGTCGTGTTGCAGTTCCCACAGGGCTTTTTTTCGAAATTCCGCGGGGATTTGAAGTGCAAATTCGACCGCGATCCGGTTTGGCTTTGAAAAACGGAATTACCTGTCTTAACACGCCCGGAACCATTGACAGTGATTACCGCGGTGAGGTAAAGGTGATTTTGGCAAACTTCGGTGACGACGATTTTGTAATTCAAAACGGTATGAGAATCGCCCAAATGATTTTTGCTCCGGTGTTGCGGTGTGAATTCTCCGAGGTTTCATCCTTGGAAGAAACGGCACGAGGTAGTGGTGGCTTCGGCTCAACGGGAATGGGAGAAAATTTGTAAAGTGGGAAAAAAGAAGTCGCCATCGGCATTTTCAATAAAATTTCGAATTTTTCGCAACCAGGTGGGAATGAACAAGGTTCTTTTCACCTATTTGTTGAGAGAGCTTACCGTTTACTTCCTGATTGCCTTTATTTTCTTCTTCATGATTTTTTTCGTAAATCAAATTTTGCTCATGGCGGAAAGCATTTTGCGAAAACGAGTTCCCATCATTGATGTGGTAAAACTGATTACCTATTCCTTGCCCTTTATCGTTGCTCAATCGGCACCTTTCGCAACCTTGGTTGGCTTCCTCATGTGTTTGGGACGAATGGCCACGGACAACGAAGTTTTGGTTTTGCGCGCCCTGGGAATGTCCTATGTGGTGTTTTTGGTTCCGGTTTTGGTTTTGGGGCTGGTAATTTCCCTAATTTCCTTCGGTGTGAACGATTATTTGCTGCCTCGGGGAAGTTTGGCCTATAACAGGCTATATACGGAGATCCTCATATCCAATCCGGCCATTGAGTTGGAGCCATATTCCGTCAAGCGTGCCCAAAATTCCGTTTTGGTTATTGGAGATGTGCAGGACAACAAGGTTTCCGACCTTATTTATTTTGACGAAGATAATACGGGAACGGTGCGAATCATTGTGGCCGGAGAAACGGATATTCTTCAAGGGCAAAATTCATCGGTTTTGATGCAGTTGGGAATGGATACGGCACAAATGCTCATGCTTCCCATGGATACTCCCGGGGATTACGACTATATTGTTTCCGACAAAACCCGAATGAATGTTTTTGCCTCGGAATTTTTGCTTAATTCCGTGACGGAACTTTCTCCCAGGGATATGACCAGTTTTGACCTATCCCGTAAAATAAAAGATATGCGGCGGAATGAGGAAATCGATCCATTCCAACTTAACATATACGAATTGGAATTTCACAAAAAATTTGCTCTGCCCTTTGGCTCAATATTTTTCGCCCTTTTGGCCATGCCGCTGTCCATAATGTTCGGAAAGCATAACGGCCAAACCATCGGTTTGATTATCGGTATTTTCATTTGTGTCGTCTACTGGGCCATGTTGATTATCGGGCAAACCTTTGGCTTCCGTAGTGGCGCCAACGGAATGATCACCATGTGGGGACCGAATATACTCATCGGAATAGCGGGAATTTTGTTCTATCTAAAATTGCGGAAGGATTGAAATGACGTTTGTAAAATATCTGCTGAAAAAATTCATTCCCGCATTTTTGGGTTCTCTGATGTTTTTCGCAATGGTTTTGGAATTGGTGGACATTCTCATGAATTTGTGGAGTTTCATTGCGGAAAAGGTTCCATTTACCGGCGTGCTTTACGTTATGTTGCTTTATCTTCCCAAAAGCATTTCCTTTGCTCTGCCCATTTCCGTTTTGTTTGCTTCCGCCTACACATTGAGCGATTTATACGCGAAAAACGAGCTGACAGTTATTTTTGCTTCCGGATTGCCTCTGTTCATGTTTACCTTGCCCATTTTGATTTTTTCCATATTTCTGACATTTCTGTCCTTTTGGTTTGAAGATAGGGTGGTGGTTCCAACCTACGCAAAAAAGGTTGAAGTCCAAAACGAATTTCTAAACGTTGTGGAATCGAAAAATGCGGACAGTGTGGTGGTTTTATCGGAAAACAGCCGTGTTATATACAAGGCCGACTTCTACGATGACGCAAAAAAGCGACTTACGGGATTGTACATCCTCGTGCGTGATGATGAAAAGCGGTTGCAAAGTGTGATTCGGGCCAATTCCGCCTATTGGCAAACGGACAAATGGGCCATTGTGGATTACACTTGTTATAACTACGACGGAAGCACCTTTCGCATCGGTAAAAACATTGGGGACATCGTTTTGAACGAACCTCCGGAGTCCTTCCAAAAGGTGGTGGTTTCCGTGGAGACAATTTCCGTGGAAGAGGCACGCACCTACATAAATTATTTGCGTCGTGCCGGACTTCCCACCAATGAAGCAATGAGCGTTTACTACAAAAAATATTCTTTCCCTGCGGTTTTATTCATCGTTGTGTTTTTGTCCATCGGACTTTCCGGAAAGACTCGCAAAAACGTTCTCATTGTCAGTTTGGTTTTGTGCGCTTTGGCAACGGTGCTTTTTTATGTAACCCAGATGATAACAATGCTTTTTGCAAAATTCGGGTACATTCCCCCTTTGGTGGGTGCTTGGTTCCCCGTTGTGTTGTTCACTTTTTTAAGTGTTGTGTTGCTTAAATTTTCAAGGACGTAAACTATGTTGGAATTTACCATTTTGCACAATGACAATAAGGCGCGCCGTGGTTCTCTAAAATTACCCCACGGAATTGTGCAAACGCCGGTTTTTATGCCCGTGGGAACAAACGCCACGGTAAAGGCCGTTTCCGCCGATACTTTGGAAAAAATCGGATTCAAAATAATTTTGGCTAATACCTATCATTTATATTTACGGCCCGGTGCGGATTTGATTGAAAGTGCCGGCGGACTTCACGGTTTTTCCCGGTGGCAGGGGAATTTTCTCACGGATTCCGGCGGCTTTCAGGTGTTTTCCCTGTCAAAGTTGCGAAAAATCAACGATGATGGCGTGCAGTTCCAAAGTCACATTGACGGTAGCAGACATTTTTTAACTCCGGAAAAGGTTGTGGAAGTTCAAACCAAATTCAACAGCGATATTCAGATGCAACTGGACGTTTGTACCGGTTTTGGAACGGAATACAAGGCTGCGCAAAATGCCCTGCGAATCACCACGGACTGGGCGAAGCGGGCAAAATCCCGTTGGTTGCAAAGTGGGGAAAAGGGCTATCAAGGAAACCTCTTTTCCATCGTTCAAGGGAATTTTTACAAGGATTTGCGTAAACAAAGTGCGGAAATCAACGCCGAACTGGATTTGCCGGGAATTGCCATCGGTGGTCTTTCAGTGGGAGAGCCCCGAGACGTTTACGAGGAAATGCTTTTTTACACCACGGATCTTCTTCCCACGGAAAAACCCCGATACGTCATGGGAATTGGAACGCCGGAATACATTTTCGCGGCTGTGGAAGCCGGAGTGGATATGTTCGACTGTGTTTTGCCCACGAGAAATGCCCGCAACGGCTCTCTTTTTACCCATGACGGTCCCATCTCCATAAAACGGGAGGAATATACCCGTTCTTTCGAACCCATTGATCGCGAATGTACCTGCGACGTTTGCAAAAAGTACAGTCGCGCCTATATGCGGCATCTTTTCAAAAGTAACGAAATTTTGTTTTCCATGTTGGCCAGCGAACATAATTTGCATTTTCTCCATCAAATGATGGAAAATATCCGCAAATCCATAGAAAATAATGAATTTTTGCAATACAAAAGGGAATTTTTCTCACGCTACAACGGAGGAGAAAATGGTGAAAAATAAGGTTTGCAACATTTTTTGTTCTTTTACGGCTAAAAAATCCGAAATGGACTTTTTTAGCGGGATGAAGCAAATGGTGGCTCTGTGGATTATGGTCCTTTCAGTCACCACCTTTGTTTTTTCTCAAACCAGTGACGAAGAGGAAAAATCCGAATACGAAAAACGGCTGGATATTATCGAATTCGGACTGGCTTCGGAATTGACCACACTTTTGAACGACCTGACAAAGGAAAAAAACGACGAGTTTGTCACCCGTTTCAGCGAAGAATTTGATAAAAACAAAAATTCCGATGTAAAGGAAAAAATCCTTCTCTATTTCATGGAATGCGACCAAAATTTGAAGTCCGATTTTGTTCTGAACGTTTTGAACACATTGGAAGATCAGAAAAATTCCATGGCAAATTTGGCCTTTAAGTATATTTCTCATTTTAAAATACAGGAGGCCGGCGACAGACTTCGGGAATTGATAACCAACGAAGACGAAACCTTTTGTGATATAGCCATTCGCACCTTGGGGAAACTGGGAAATGGGGAGGATGTCACATTTTTAAAAGAAAAATTTGACGATACCACAATGACTTTAAACATGGAAGATGCCCTAATCCAGGCCTACGGTGATTTAGGCTCTCCGGAGACCTACGATTCCCTTTTGGCCGTGGCGGAAAATGAGGATAAATCCCCTTATCTTCGCATTCAATCCATTGAGGCCTTGGGAAAATTGGGACAACCGGAAACGGTGGAAAAACTGGCTCTGTTTTACGATTCCGCGGATTTGCGGATTCGCGTGGCCACAGTGAAGGCTCTCTCCAACTTTTCCGATTCCGCTGCCCAAGAACTGATTTTGGGGGCACTGAAAGACAATGAGGTGCAAGTGCGATTGGCCGCCGTTCAGGCCTGTTCCGATCAAGGAATTCAGTCTGCGGTGCCCATGTTGCTTTATCGGGCAAAAAATGATAGCGACCACAATCTGCGATATCGCTGTTACGATGCCTTGGCGAAACTGGGCAGCGACGACGGCTTGAATTTCTTGAAAAAAACCGTTTCCAACACGAAACTCAACGATACTCAACGGGTTAAGGCAGCGGAAGCCCTGTTGACTCATAACTTTTCCGCAGGTGCTTCCACCGTAATTGATGCAACCTTGGCCACATTAAAGGAAGATCGGCGAAAAAATTTGCGATATTCTTTGGGAAAGGCCTTGGCAAAACACGAAAATGCTGCCTTGGAAGACATTTGTCGCCAATTTGTCACCCATTCCGACGTTGCAACCTCGGTAATCGGATTGGATATGTATTCAAAAAATCGGTTTGCCTCGGTTCGCGGTGAATTGGAAAAAATGGCCGCAAAGGAACGCCCCTCCGGTGCGGACAAAAAGGCAAAAAGCATTTTAGAGCGAGAAAAGGGTAACTGATTTTAGGTTAAATCAAAGGATTTTCCATATTCGGCGATAATCTTCCATGGTTTTGGACTCGCAAATTATTTTTCGCAATCGAGCGCCTTCTTCCATGCCCTTGGTGTAAGCACAGAAACGTTTTCGCATTTCACGACAGGCACAGTCTTCACCCTTGTCTTCTATGAGTAATTGCAATTCGGAAAAGGCCGCATCAAGTTTTCGTTTCAATGGGATGGATTCGTAGCTTCCTTCCGTCAAAAACCGTCGTGTATTTTCGAAGATAAAGGGATTTCCCGTGGCCCCTCGTGCGAACATAACGGCATCGCAATGGGTTGTGGTTAAAATTCTTCCTGCGTCTTCCGGCGAAAAAACATCACCGGATGCGAAAACGGGGATTTTTCCCGAATATTCTGCGGCCAGTTGGGTGGTAAAATCCACATTGGCCTTTCCGGAATAACCTTGTTCGCAACTCCGTGGATGTAGGGTAATGGCCGCGGCACCGCTTTCGAAAGAGGCCTTGGCCGCTTCCATAAAGGTGGGCGTTTTTCCCCAGCCGGAACGTATCTTCACCGTGATGGGAACCTTCGGACAACCGCTTTCTGCGGAAAACTCTTCCGTGGCTTTCACTGTGGCGGCAACGATTTTTCCCAAAGTGATGAAATCCCGAGTTAAGGCCGCGCCGGAACCGGTTTTCGTAACTTTTTTCACCGGACATCCTGCGTTTATGTCAATGAGGGATGGAGCAAAATCCCGAAGTAAAATTTTCGTAGCCTCCGCCATGGTTTCCGGATTGGATCCGAAAAGTTGTATTGCGAGAAATTGTTCGTTGGGGGCACGCAAGAGAAGACGTCTTGTCTTTTGGGAATCTCGGATTAGGCCTTCACTGCTGACCATTTCCGTGTAAGAAAAGTTTGCGCCGAATTGGACACAAACGGATCGAAAAGCCCGGTCGGAAAAGCCCGCCAAGGGAGCCAGGAACAAATTCCCCTCCGTCGTTAGCGGGCCAATCGCGACCTTGTGATATAAATCAAACACTACTCAGGCAGTTTGAAAAATCGGCAACTGTTTTTCCACAGTTGATCAACCATTTCCTCGTAGTCCATGTCCCGTAAATCCGCCAAGAACTTCACTGTGGAAGTTATGTAGGACGGAACATTTCTCTTGTTGCGGAATTCCGCCGGAACCATAAAGGGGGCCTCGGATTCCACCAGGATTCGATCCACGGGCAAATACATGGCAGTTTCATGCAAATCCCTTGTGGAACGATAGGTCAAATTTCCCGCAAAGGAGAAATAAACGTTGTAATCCAGAGCCGATTTCGCATAACTCAAATTTTCGGAATAGCAGTGGAAAACCGCACCGCAACTTGGCATTCTGTGGGATAAAATCTCCAAAATGTCTTTTCCGGCGTTGCGGTTGTGAATAATCACCGGAACATCCATTTTATTGGCTATTTCCAGTTGAGTTATGAATAATTCAATTTGAGCATTTTTGCTACCGAATTTTTTGTAGTAGTCCAGGCCGGTTTCGCCAAGGGCTACCACATTCGGCAATTTTAGCGATTTTTCCACCACCTGAACCCAATCATTTCCGGGATTCATCACTTCCGAGGGAGAAATTCCCACTGCGTGAAAAACCTGAGGAATCGATTTAAAATCGGCATAGCGTTGCTCGAAATCGCGTAAACTGTTGCAGATACTGATAATTCTCGTAACGCCTGCTCGTCGTGCATCCTGTACGACCCGTAACTGGTCAATCGGATCGTCGTAAATCAGCCCGATGTGGGCATGGGTGTCAAAAAATTGCATAAACAACCCCTTTGGTTTTAGGGCTCAACAATTGTCAAAAACTTGAATTTGCCGTTTTCAACCGTCTTAATGTATGCATCCTTGGTTGCATCGCCGTTAGCATCGAAAGTGATTTTTCCGGTGGCTCCGTCGAAATCTTTTGTAGCGGCAACTGCATCGCGGATAACTTTCGTATCGGTGCTGTTTGCTCGTGCAATGGCATCCAAGGCAACACGATATCCGTCAAATCCCAATGCGGAAACAGCGGCAATTTCCTTGTCGGCGCCGTACATTTTGTGGTATTCATCCACAAAAAGTTTTGCAATTCCGTCAGTGGCTGCGGTTTCATCAAAGAATGAGGAGAACACAACGCCTTCAACATTTTCGCGACCAACGGTGATGAGCTCGGGAGTTTCCCAAGTGTCGCCACCCAAGAAAGGCACGGTAATTCCCAATTCGCGAGCCTGCTTTGCAATAAGTGCGGATTCGGTATAGTTACCGGGGGCGAAAATTACGTCGGGATTCATATCTTTGATTGTGGTAAGCTGGGCAGAGAAGTCCTGATCGCCGGTGTTGTAATCCACTTCGGCAACGATGGATCCACCTAATTCGGTAAAGCGATCAACGAAGAATTTGGCCAACCCAACCGAGTAATCGTTGGATACTTCACGCACGATGGCTGCGGTTTTTGCACCGGCTTCTCGAGAAGCATAGTTTGCCATAACCGTTCCCTGGAAGGGATCGATGAAACAAGTGCGGAAATAGTAATCGTTTCCGGCAGTAACGAGGGGATTGGTGCAGGAAAGTCCCATGGCGGGAACTTCGGCCTGGCGAACAATTTCACCTGCGGCAATGGAGAAACCCGATCCCCATGAGCCCAAAATAAAGTGAACCTTGTCGCTGTCAATCAATCTCTGTACAGCGTTGGCAGCCTCTACCTTGTCCGACTTGTTATCGGCAATGACGAGGTCAACTTTATATTCTTCCCCGTTAATTGTTACTGTGGGGAAAAGAGAGTGGGCCAAGCGAACACCTTCGATTTCCAATGCACCACCGGCAGCGTTTGCACCTGTTAAGGGTTCAAAAACGCCAATTTTGATGACCTTTTCCGCAGATGCTTCTTTTTTTGCGCATCCGAGAAACATACAAATCGCAGTAAGTGTAATAAAAGCAAAGCAAACGATTTTTTTCATTTTTTCCTCCTGGCTTATTTTATGATAATAGCCGTCCCTTATTATAGATAAATAAAATTTTTTTGTCAAGCCTTTTGGGGAAAAACTTGGAAAAAACATCTTTTTTTTCGATAATGGAGCAATTTTTACATATAATGAAAGGAATATTCATTTTAAGGGGCTTTTTCCTTGGGGATTTTGCGCGGATTTTACAATTTTTTTCTTGACAATTCGCGGAATATGTGATAAAATAGAAGTAAGTTTCGTAGGGGGCATTATGAGCGATGTGATGCTGGAAATCAGAGGACTGTCAAAATCTTTTGCCAAAAACAAGGTTTTGGACGGTATCAATTTAACTGCCAAAAAAGGCCAAGTTTTGGGCCTTATGGGAGAAAACGGTGCGGGAAAATCCACAATGATGAAGTGCCTTTTCGGTATTTACGCCAAAGACGAAGGCCTTT
>JAFNZQ010000308.1 GCA_017382775.1 Spirochaetaceae bacterium | reverse complement strand
GAATGAAGCCGTAAATAAGGCAATTAAAAAAGCGGTAGAAGAAAATAAAGATGTAGGAACTGCAATAGAAAACCTGTACAACAACGAAATGGACAAGAAACTTCTGCATACTTTGGCAGGTGCTTTTTTCAACGGCTTGCTGCTACTCATTTGTCCGTATTTTCGTCGCAGCTCGTCTTCTTTCATTTGCAACTGCTGCTCCATTCGTGCAATGGAAGTTTCCGTATCGCGAATTTTGGAATTCAAAGATTCGGTTTTACCGGATAAAATTCCGCCGTAATTCAAAAATGTTTGCATATTTTGATCCACAAGGAAGGCAATTCCATTGTCAACGGCTCTATCGCCATTGGTATCGAATCCGAAAATGTTTTGTACTTCTTCCATACTTTCCGACAAGGCCTTATCCAGTTTCTTTTCGTCAATTTCCAAATAACCGCGTAACTGAGATGTATTCATAGCCGAACCCGTATCCGTTTTGGAAGAAATACCCATTTGTGCCAGCATGGTATAGGTTTTATTCAAATCAGTGGCATAGGGAGAAGACATAATTCTCTGCAAAGTATTTTTGCTACTGGTTAAGGTAAATTCCGAGGAGAACAAGCCCAATCGCTTCTCCGCCTCATCCTTTTCCTCATCGGAAAAATACTGTATTTCAGCAATAATTTCGGGACGACGTTGTGTTAAAATATTCATTTCCGCCAAAAGTTGATTGTAACTTCCCACAAATTCGAAAATTGCATCCTTGGCAGGCTCAATGTCCACACTAACCTCCAAGCCCACGCTTTTCTCCGATGGAGCATTCAAGGTTAAAGTAAGATTCGGGACAATGTCGTCAATAAGATTTTCCGATCGCTGAAGCTGAATTCCCTCATATTCCACAATGGCATCGGCAGCCTCGGAAACGGGATTTATGGGCAAAGCCGTGGTTGCGGGAGCCTCCTCGAAAGCAATTTCCCGCACAGACAAAGTTTTTCCCTCTTCTCCCCGAACAACAAATCCTGCAATATCGCCATAATCATCGGAATTAACAAAAAATTCCTGCCCATTTGCGCTGTCAAATCCCATGAGGGCTATCTCGCTACCGTCTTTTAATCGAGCAAAAACCGTACCTTCCACTTCTTCATTATTAAAGGAAGTTTCCGAACCGGGCAAAAACACCTCCGGAGGTGCGTTTTTTATTTTTTTCGCCAAAGTTAAAATCTCTGCATCCTGAACCTCGACAGAAAGGCCTTCTTCCGAAGAAACGATTTCGTCTCCGTTGGGATTAGTCACTTCCGCCGAATCTCCCGGAACGGAGGAAAAGACGGTCATTCCGAAACGCCCTTTTTGGCCGGAAAATTTTTCGGCAGAAATAAACACCGCATTTCCGCCACCGATTAAAATTTCATCCCGACGTAAAGTAACTTCGTCGGTTTCATAGCCTGCAACAGGCTGCAATTCTGCAAAAGTTTTCCCGAAGGCCGTTTTTTTCACCTCATCGGGATTCGTAACCAATTTTATATTTTCAGCGAAAGTCTTCGCAACTTCTTCGAAAACAAGTTTATTTTTTTCACCGGTAATCTGGCTTTCCACAAGAAGATTTTTTTCACCTTCCTTTGCACCAACCAAGGAAAGACGAATAACTTTAGCATCACGACGATTAACCGAAGCAATAAAATCATCGATAGTGCCGCCTTTCCAATTAAGCTTTACGCTTTTTTCCCCAACCTTAAAAACATAATTTCCCGCATCCACCTTGAAGTCTTTGGGAATTTTATCGGACAAAAAGCGATCGGACCGGGCAATTTGTATAACCGTAAAACTGTGTTTTCCCACAGCCGCATTGCGATTCGCCGTGGCAGTGAGAACACCGTCATCATCTGAGATAATAGCCCTATTGTTAAAAACATTATCGAAAGAAAAAAGAGAACGGGAACTATCCCGCAACATTGACATGTATTGATTAACCCGGCGCCAACTTTCTTGTTCAAACTTGAACCCGTCAATCTTTTCCTGCTCTCGTTTAAGCGGAATCCGCTCAACCTCCATCAAGCTATTGACGAGTTCGTTAGTTTTGTACTTGTCGTTGACACCGGGTATACTAAAGTCTGACATAATTGCTTTCCGAAGGACCGAAAATTATACTTTTTCGTCAATCAAAAGTCCCACTTGACGATTAAAATATCGTAAAAACTTTTGAATCTCCTCCGATGGAATCTCCTCTATAACTTTGTCGGTTTCTAAATCGACAATCTTTATGATGACACGATTTATTTCCTGATCCACATTATAGTAGAATCCGCGATCATGCTTCAACTTCGAAAGTGGCTTTGAAGGTTCATCCTCAACGCGTGCAATTTTTTTCTGCTGCAGCCGGTTAAGTTCTGCATCCTTCGCTACCATTTTCATCCGTCCATCCGTGGACATCTGTTGCCCAATCAAATTTAATTCAACTCCCATGGGCCACCTCCTAAAACCCCGAAAGAAGGCGCATTCTTTCGGTAGTAGCGACTAAAAATTACTCTCTGCTATTAGCGAAGCAAACCAAGAACATTCTGGGATGTAGTATTTGCCTGAGCCAACATAGCAGTTCCGGATTGAACCAAAATCTGATTTTTGGTATACTCAACCATGAGTTTAGCCATATCGGTGTCACGAATGCGAGATTCTGCAGCCTGAAGATTTTCAGCAGCATTGTCAACGCTTTTCTTTGCCATATCGAAACGGTTCTGATAGGCACCGAGATCGGCACGCTGTTTGTTTACCTTTTCCATGGCGTCATCGAGCATTCCAATAGCCATATTTGCACCGTCAGCTGTGGAAAGATCCACAACAGTTGCACCTTCAACAGGAGCACCGGCGTCAGCAGCAGGAGCGGTTTCAGCAGCAGGAGCAGCCTGTCCCTGATCTTGATCAAAAAGAGCAGCAACATGCATGTTTCCTACGTGCATGGCAACACGCTGATCCATGTTGGCACCAACGTGAATCTGCAAAGGATTCTCTTCTGTGAACTGTGTTCCGTCGAGAATTTTCATTCCGTTGAATTCAGCTTGATCGGCAATTCTGTCAATTTCAGCAATAAGTTCTTCAACTTCAACCTGGATTTGCATTCTGTCTTCGGAAGTATAAATTCCGTTGGAAGACTGAACAGCCAACTCACGAACGCGTTGCAAAACATTGCTAATGCCCTGCAAGTAACCTTCGGTTGTCTGAACAAAAGAAGCTCCATTTTGAATGTTCTGGCTGGCCATATTCAAACCGCGAATCTGGCTTCGCATTTTTTCGGAAACAGCAAGTCCGGATGCGTCGTCAGCAGCGCGATTGATGCGCTCACCTGAACTGAGTTTTTCCAAATTAGATTGAACGCCACCAGTGGCCAAACCAAGTGCGCGATTAGCATACATCGCGCTCATGTTGTGATTGATAATCATAACATAACCCTCCATGTGTTTAATGAGTCGAGCAGTCCCGCTCGAAAATTTGTATCTCCCGTTAAAAACTTTTGCGCCAAAGTTTCTAACGATTCCTAATAAACATTGTACACCGGATTTTAAATTATGTCAAGAAAAAAAGTGATTTTTTTGTGAAAAATTTTGACAGATCTTTCTTTTGATGCGAAAAACAGAATTTTAGCCTATAATGAGTCGTTTTCCCGTCGATTTTACCAAATTTTCGGGGTAATGTTGTCTCATAAAATCAAGTTGAGTTTTCCATAAAATCCTCCAATAGTTTTGTCTTAAAAAAAGACTTGTGTATACAATATCGGAAGATTCAGAAAAAACTTTAACGATTTTTAAATTTTTTTTGCTTAATCCTCCTTCGAATAAGCAATTCCCAGTTTCAACGGAATTGCGCTTCCTTTTCCAACAACCGTCAACACGATGGTTAATATATAGGGAAGAGCAATAATCAATTCTGTGGGGAAAAGGGAGGATGAGGACAGGGTTCTGATCCAAATGGAGATGGATTCCGTAAGTCCGAAAGCCAAGGTTCCCAAAAGGACACCTTTGGGATTCCAGTTTCCCAAAAAGCAGATAGCAAAAGCGATCCAGCCTCTTCCGCCAATGATATTCGTGGTGAACATCCCCAAATAGCCTACGGTATAGAACGCACCGGCAATTCCGCAAAGAGCACCGGAGACAATAACGGTGAAAAACCGAGTTTTCCACACACTCAATCCGGCAGCATCCACGGCGGCCGGATTATCCCCCGTGGATCGAATCCGAAGCCCCAAGGACGTACGATACAAAACAAAAATGCTGATGGGACCAAGGATGTAAACAAGGTAGGTCAGCATATTTTGTGAAAACAGTATTTTACCCAAAAAAGGTATTTGTGACAACAAAGGAAGTTCCACCACATTTAATGTGGGAATTTGCAACGGAGAAGTGGGCACGCCGAAAATCACTCGTTGAAAAAAGGCACAAAATCCCACCGCAAAAATGTTCAGTGCTGTACCCGTTACCACCTGTTGTTGGCGTAAAACCACCGTAATAAATCCGTACAAAGCCGCCGCAATGCTTCCTGCACCGGCCGCTAAAATAAATCCCACAATAATGCTTCCGGAAACATATGTTCCCACAAAACCTGCCCAGGCTCCCAATAGAAAAATTCCTTCAATGGCACAAAGCATAACGCCGGATCGTTCAGTGAAAACTTCTGCCATTGCCCCCAGGAGCAAAGGCGTACTTACCATAATGGCTGTTGCTAAAATATTAACCATTGTTTTCCTCCTTTGCTTTTTCAAGTAATTTGAGTTTTTTCTTTTCGTTCTTCAAATCATATTTGTGGCGAACCGCAAAGGAAATAATAACGGTAAGCATTACTATTCCTTCTATCAATTCGATTATACTTGCGGGAATGGATGTTCCGGGAAGTCGTCCCATGGTAATTCCCATTACATGCAGAAATCCAAACAGAATGGATGAGAAAATGCACCCGATGGGATTTCCGTTTGCCAAAATGGCAATTCCGATTCCGTAAGATCCCACGGAAGAATTAAAGTTTCGCAAAAGCATATGTTGAACACCGTTGACTTCCGTAAATCCCGCCATGCCTGCCAATCCCGCCGCGATGGAAAAACTCACGATGAAAATCACTCCGATGTTTATGCCGGCAAGTTTCGCAGCATCTTTGTTCATTCCCACTGCTCGAATTTTGAAACCCAAAGACGTGTTGTTAAGCAAAAACCAAACAGCAACGGCGGTTAAAACAGCAATAACGAATCCGAAATGGACACGAGTTCCGGGAATAATTGTGGGTAAATACGCAGTGGCCGCGATGGGATCTGTTTGCATATATTCGGCCTTTGTTTCCTGTAAGGAAGTACGAAGAAGGTAATCCATAAAGGCATTTATCACATATGTGGACATCATACTGGTTAAAAACTCGTTGGCGTTAAACTTGGATTTTACAAAACCCAGGAAAACACCAACAACGGAAGCCGCCAAAAATGATGATACCAACACCAAAGGCAACAAAACAGCTGTGGGAAGAACATTTGCCAAATTTAATGAAAGTGTTATGGCGACAATGGATCCCACATAAAATTGTCCTTGGGCACCAATGTTAAAAAGATTTGCTTGGTAGGTAAAGGCAAAAGCGAGGGAAGTAAAAATAAAGGGCGTTGCCTTTACTAAAATTTCCCCCATATTGTACTTATCGGTAAATATTTTAACCAAGGCCTTTCCGCAAACTTCCAAAGGATTTATCTTCATGAAAGCTAAAAGAACGGTACTGATTAAAAGTCCCACCAGTATAGCAACAAAATTGAAAACAATAATATTCAGTTTATCTTTGTTTGCTTCCAACATTTCCGGCATATTTGAAAAGCTTTTTTTGAAATTCATTTTCCGGCCTCCTTTCGGACTCCGGCCATTAAAAGGCCTATTTCTTGAATATCAAAAGAGCCTGCCTCAAAT
>JAFNZQ010000307.1 GCA_017382775.1 Spirochaetaceae bacterium | reverse complement strand
GAACTCTTCCGTTTCCGTAATATGGGGAGCTTCCGGTGTGGGGATGTCCAAAATATAGCCTTCCAAAGAGGTTAAGATTTCACAAATTTGCTGTCTGTCCATGGGATGATTATATCACTTTTTTTTATTTTACGCAAGTTTTTTTTATTTCTTTTCTTCTGATTTTTAATAAAATAAATATGTAAATCGTAATATACATATTTATGATTATTTTGTATATATGAATTTACATTGATAAAACATAAAATCCCCTATCAAACCGTAATTTTTAATTATCCTTAAATCGTCCTGTGAGGAATATCTGATAAATCCCTATGGGGGGGGGTAACAATACCGGTAATCCAATGATGCATTTTAGCAGAAATGCTGTTGACAAAAAAAAATTTTCGTGATAGAATCAAGCTCGATGAACAACACGAAAAAGAAGTATGTTTTTTGGATATGCCTCACTCTTTTGTTGTGTGCCGTTTACATTTTTTTTGCGGCACGCCCATTTTCCCAGGAATTAACCATGGAAATTCAATGGACCGTCGATTTGAATCGCAGTGAAGATTTTGTCGCCGGTTCCGAAAAATCCGATGATGCCATTCCTTTTCGTCTCGGAAACAGGTTAGGGTACTTTTCTGAAAGCGGTAAATTGCTTTTATGTGAAGATTTTCCTTTCAAAGCAACAATTTGTTCCACCTACTGGGCAACCTTTGATGCTTCTTCCCATGGAGTTACGGTAAAGGATGTTTCCGGTAATGAGGTTACGAAAATTGACTGCGAAGGTTTTCCCTTTTTCAACAATCAACGCTGTTTTGTTTTCCTCCCCGGAGGAAATTCCCTTTGCGAATATAATACTTCCGGTGAACGAAAATGGATGTATGAAAACTTTTCACCCATAACTGCCTTCCAAGCAACCCCCAATGATGCCCTCATCGGTACCGCCGACGGCAACCTAATCTGTTTGGACAGCAAAGGAGAGAAAACCGCCTCCTTCTATCCCGGAGGAAGTGATTTCAGCATTATCTTGGGTGCCGACATTTCTTCCAACGGTAAATTTGTGGCGGCCATTTCCGGAATAGACAAGCAACGAATCATCCTCGCCCAAGTTAAGGATTCTCAACCGAAAATCCTATATCACCGTTATTTGGCGGGTAATATTCGCCAAAACGCCTTAGTTCGCTTTGCCTCTTCCGATAAAATGCTTTATTTTGCCACGCCGAATGGTTTGGGTGTCCTTGATGTTGCATCCCATCGAACCTCCGAAATTCCTTTAGCCGGTAAGATTGTGGACGTTATCGAAATTCCGGGAACAGAACTTTGGGCGGTGTTGTTGAACCAAATCAACGGTTATGAAGTGGCTCTCATTGAAGATTTTTCCAACATGGTGGGAAGTTTTGCCGTGGAAGCGAAAAATGTATTCATTGCCTCCCGTTCATCCACCCTTTATGTGGGACATGACGATAAAATTTCCGCATTCGCTTTAAAAAGAGGTCTATAATGAAAAGAATCGGTTTTCTCCTTTTTCTGGCCTTATTCGCAGCCTCAACGCTGTCCTTTGACTGGCCGCAGCAATTATCCGGTGAGGATGATTTTTCCCAACTTTTCGGCCGCGAGCGTCACGGAGCCATTTCGTCAGGCATTGTCTTTGCCCAAGAAAATAACGTATATGCCGGTGAAACTTCCACGTTGCTCATGGTGATGGG
>JAFNZQ010000306.1 GCA_017382775.1 Spirochaetaceae bacterium | reverse complement strand
TTTCCTTTTCTTTTTTCTCTAAATCAAAACGATACTTTCCGTAATCCAAAATTTTGCAAACAGGCGGATTTGCAGACGGGGACACTTCAACTAAGTCCAAATCTTGTTCCCGCGCTCGGCGTAATGCATCTACGGTGGGTATAACACCCAACTGGGAGCCATCCTCACCTATCAAACGAACTTCGCGGACGCGAATTTGTTCGTTCGTTCTAAACCCTTTAGAGTCAGCCAACAATCCTCCTTGTGTAAACGGCAAACGAAAAGCCGAAAACAACAATTTTCTAAAATATCATTGAAATTATAGCATATATATTTTATTTTGTCCAGTGATTTTATTAAAAATTATGAAAAAAAAATCAAAATATTGAATTTTTTTAATGTTGTTTTTTGCGAAATCGGAATGGATTTTTTGATTTTTCGGTTATGGTCAAAAGGTTTTTCGTAAGAATTTTTTCAGAACGTAAAAGAGATTTTTCCGCCAAAAGTGTGCAAACCAGGAGAGATAAATCCCTTTGTTCCCAAGGAGAAGGCAGGCTGTCGTTATATTCCTTGGCGAAAGTTCCTTCCAATTTGATTGTAAAATCGTCCAAGGAGAATTGAAGAGGGTATCTTTTCGCAAAATTCATGACTCGTTCTTTATCACGAGGGATAAAATCGGCGGTGTTATCGCAAATGTCGCAACCGGCACACACAACCTCTTCTCCACCCAAAGCGTCCAATAGCACTTGACGGCGACATCCGGTGGTGTTGGCAAAATCATAGAGGACGCGTTCACGGGAATTTGGCGGGAAGGCTTCAAAGTCTTTATTGTCCGCGGGACTCCACACCAAAATGGCGTTGGCCACGCTTCCGTCTCGACCGCCCCGTCCGGCCTCCTGGATGTAGGCCTCGGCGGTGGTGGGAGCATCCAAATGAACAACGGTTTTAATGTCCTTTTTGTCCACGCCCATTCCAAAGGCACAGGTGGAAACCAAGATTGCATCCTTTTTGTCGTAAAACCATTTTTCGCAAAGGGATTTTTCCTCCCGGGAAAGTCCTGCGTGATAAAACCGAATGTTTTCACTTTCCATGTAGCAACGGAGGAAACTTGCCATTCTTTCCGTCCGTTTTCTGCTGGAACAAAAAATTATCATGGGTTTTTCCCAAGTGACTGCCAGTTCCGCCACCGCCTTGTCTTTGCAATAGGCATATTTAACGTGATAGCGTATGTTGGGACGGTCGGATGCACCTCGCACCACATGGGCATTTCCGTCAAAAAGGACCTCGGACACACGATTCAGTACCGTTTCCGACGCTGTGGCGGTAAAGGCGGTTACCACAGGACAACCTATGTCCTTAATGATTTGCCCCAAGGTCAAATAGGCAGGGCGAAAACTGTCACCCCATTCGGAAACACAATGGGCTTCATCAATGGCGATGTGGGCAATTCCGCAGCGAGAAAGGCGTTCCACCAAGGATTTGTTTTGAAGAACTTCGGGATTGGCCAGAATTATTTTCGCGCCGGATTGAATTTTACGAAAATTTTCCTCCCGTTCTTCCTTGGATTGACCTCCACGAAAGGTTACATAACCGATTCCGCTTTCTTCGATTCGCCGTTCTTGATCGCTCATGAGGGCAAGGAGGGGATAAAAAATCAACGTGGGGCCGGTTAGCAAAACGGCAGGCACCATGAAGCACAAACTTTTTCCGGCCCCGGTGGGTAAAAGTACGATTTGCTTCGTGGGAACATCATCCCGACCAAGGACGGGATTTGTGGCCCATTGAGAGGCATCCAGTATGTTGGCAATGACCAAACGCTGCCATGGATACAGATATTGAACGCCGAAAACTTTTTGAGCCGTGAGTGCAACTTCATCTTCCATACATAATATATGGAAGAAAAGTCGAAAAAACCACGGTTTCCTATCTTTTTTTTGAAAAAAATTTATCGCCGCAGCTGCGTCATCAAAAGCATTACGTCACTTTGTCGGATTCCGCTGATTCGGGCTGCCTGGCCCAATGTTTGGGGGCGGATTTTTTCCAGTTTTTGCCGCGATTCAGTGGAAAGGGCGGGAATTTTTCCATAATCGAAATCGGGAGCGATCCTTATGGAATCCATTCGTCGCAACTTTTCAACACGAGCGTCCTGTTTGGCAATATAGGATGCGTATTTGTAATCGATTATGCCGCCAACCCAAGCGGAATCACTGAAACCGGGATTTTCAAGACAACGGGCAATCTTTTCCACATCACCACCGCAATTTTCGCCGTTTCCGAAAACCACTGCCGCAGCATTTTTCGTTTTATTCAAATATTTGACCACTTCCGCCTTTTCCGCAATTTTGGCCTCCACACGACGGAATTGTGCTTCCGACTTCAACCCGATTTCGTAGCCCAAAGGTGTCAAACGCTCGTCGCAGGTGTCTTGACGAAGGGTTAATCGATATTCGGCACGGGCCGTAAACATACGATAAGGCTCCGAGGTACCCAATGTGACCAAATCGTCAATTAAAACGCCGATGTAGGCCTGATTCCGTGCCAAAACCAAGGGCTCGTAGGGAACGCCCTCAAAGGATTTGCAATATTTGCCGGCGTTAATTCCCGCAACCAAACCCTGTCCCGCCGCCTCTTCGTAACCGGAAGTTCCGTTGATTTGTCCTGCATGGAAAAGGCCGGAAACCAATTTCGTCTCCAAAGATGGATACAACTGTGTTGGCTCCACAAAATCGTATTCCACGGCGTAACCGGGCCGAGTCATAACGGCATTCTCGAAACCGGGCAAGGTTCGCAAAAATTCCCCCTGAACCTCTTCCGGCAATGAGGAGGAAAGGCCGTTTATGTACATTTCTTCCGTGTAAAGCCCTTCCGGTTCAATGAACAACTGATGGCGTTCCCGTTGAGGAAAACGCATTACCTTGTCTTCAATGGACGGACAATACCGAGGTCCAATTCCCTCGATTTTACCCGAATACAACGGCGAACGACCGATGTTGTTGCGAATAATTTCGTGAGTTTGCAAATTCGTGTAAACCAAATGGCAGGGAACGTCGGGACGGCAAATTTCGCCGCCGTCATAGGAAAAAGGCATCATCGGATCGCCGCCTTGGATTTCCGTTTGGGAAAAATCTATGGAAGATTTTAAAACACGAGAGGGCGTACCGGTTTTTAGCCGTGCCACTTTGAAGCCCAAACGTCGCAGACTTTTTCCCAACCCCAATGCAGCTCCTTCCCCCAAACGACCACAGGGCGCATCATAGTCTCCAATGAAAATTCGTCCTTCCAAAAATGTGCCTGTGGTAAGGATGACGGATTTTGCCGCAATCCTTGCACCCCGTTCCGTAATTACGCCGGAAATTCGCCGTTTTGTGTCTTCTTCAAGGCACAAATCCGTTACGGTGTCCTGCAACAAATGCAAATTCGGCTGATTTTCCAAGGTTTTCCGTGCCGCAGCCGAATAGTCCGCCTTATCGGCCTGAGCACGGGGCGCCTGCACAGCCGGGCCGCGACTTTTGTTTAGCATTCGAAACTGTATCATGGATTTGTCAATTAACTTGGCCATTTCACCGCCCAAGGCATCAATTTCTCGGACGATATTACCTTTTGCAATTCCCCCGATGGACGGATTGCAGGACATTCGACAAATTGTATCTATTGTTTGAGTGATTATCAGGGTGGAAAAACCCAAACGGGCTGTGGCCAAGGCCGCTTCCAAACCGGCATGGCCCGCCCCCACAACGATTACATCATATTTATATTTTGAATCAAAAATTCTCACAAGAAGAGACTACACAATTTTGCAAATTTTGTCAAGATGTTGAATTTTAATTTTAAAATAAAAAATCCGGCATCATAACAATGCCGGATTTACGGTAAAACTAAACCAGCACTTGCTGATTAGTTAGTTTGTGTATTCTTCTTCGATTCTTCTTCGGCTTTTTTCTTTTCCTCCTCTCGCCTCTTCACCTCTTCGGGGTCTATATATGTGGCTCTTGCCCTTGCAAAAACCTCGAAGTGGCTGGCGTTACCTTTGGTGGTTGTTCCGTGGTATACAGTCTTTCCGTAATGCTTAAGGATATACTCACCGGCACTATTCCAGCTTATTATACCACTACTACCGGGAGGAGCTCCTTTTCCGCCTTTTCCACCGGTAGCGACACAGTTGGCATGATTATCAATAGCCGACTTAAGTTCATGCTTAGGTCCGTCACCACCGTCACCACCGTCACCACCATAGCCTAAACTCCTGCCATCGTTATCATAATAGTAGGCACCATAGGGAGTCATATCTTTATCAGCGAGGGGTGCCATATTACCATTTTCACCACCTTCACCGTCATCGGTAAGTCCTGCCAGTGTGGTTCCGATTCGAGGAGCCTTCCCTCCGCCACCACCGGAACCGCCACCGCCACCGCCACCGCCAATGGGTGCACCATAACCACCTTGGCCACCGCCACCGCCACCGGCAGAACCGGGTGCATCTCGCCGACCGCCACTGAAGTTTGTACCATGACCACAATCACCGCCCTTTATAATCTCTGAAATCGGAACAAATAAAGGACCGGATGTATTATCTGACGTAAAAGCCGTTTTAAAAGTAGTCTCTTTATATGAAGAGTTCTCATATCCCACCTTTGTAGGTTCATCACTACCGGCAATCACACCAAGAGCACCTTGCAAATAGACATACATTCCGACTTTGTTGTCTTTTATGGCATCTCCCAACAGTGCAATAATGGAAATACCATCCCTTACGTCCAAATCACCGGCACTTTCACCCGGCTGTCCCGGAGCACCGGGCTGTCCCCGCTCTCTATAGTCAATATATTCGGATTTAACATCCACCTTGTTTCCGGTCACCACGCCGGCCTTTGTTTCATCCCTAACCCAAACATTTACCCTGTTAACTTCAATGGGAGAACCAATGGTAATCGTGTTATTCCCACTGTCGTATGTTCGTAAACCGCTTGCAAAAATCGTGTCTTCTGCCTTATGCTCGTCCCCACCGCCATTCTTAGCAGTGACTACACCACCAAATCCGACCTCAATGCCTCCACGTCCTCCGTGGCCACCAATTCCTGCACCCCAGCCACCAATTCCGCGACCGCCACGACCACCGAAGGCACCACCCCTTTCTTTAAAGTGTCCAAGCCACCAATCATCACTATTACGCCAAACAGTCTGCCCGGGGGAACCCGAATAAAGTAGTTCATCGGCATAGGGAGGTAAGTGATACGTATCGTCATCCGAAGTAATCGTTCTACCCGGTGAAGGCATCATGTCCGAACGTGCCTTTCGATAACGATAATATTTCGAGAAGAAATACAACTCTTTCCGATAGGGTTCAGCATCCTTATCGAAGGGGTAACCATCATCATCAGCATCATCTTCATCAGGCGTCGGTGCCAGACCGTCATTCGGATAGAATCGCCGCCCACCATCATACTCATCATCATCAGTATCCCATTTATGTCCCTCCATCAGCTCATACCAGTATTGGTAGCTGGCACCACTTTTCGGCAAATCACGGGCAGCGGAAATTGGCACATAGGGACGACCTCCCTTTACTTGCAATGTACCGTACCCGGCAAGAATCAACCTTGCTCCCGTGGGCAAATGCAGGGCTGCGGCACCGGCTCCAAAGTTTTGAGTGGCACTTTCTTCTTCTTTCGTTCCATATACGTCATCATCGAGCTTGTCGGAATCGTCGTCTTCAGCCTTCACATAGGCGCTAAATCCCAATTTAGCGAGATCCTTGGTGGGATATGCACCCAACTGACCACCTTCAAGGCGAAGGGTAACTCCCTTGGGAATGTACAATGTTGCACTACCCTTTTTATTTACATCGGGCTTTACCGAAATGGGAGAGGAATTTACGCCTACCCAGTCGTAAACCTGACCTTTGGTCCCCATAACAGCATACACCTTTGTTTCGCCTTCTTTGTCTGCCATTTCAAGCTCGGCACCCTTCCAGATAAAAGTCTTGAAAACACCTCCGTCGCCGGCAGTGGTTGCATGCATGGTGATTTCCCTCTTAACATCATCCTTGTTATAGGCATTACCGGCCTTTATTTTCGTACCCAAAAACTCCCAGTGGCCGTAAAGGTCAAGGGATTCCTTATATCTGTTTTCTTGTCCCTGAATTTTAACCACATCGTCACTCAATTTACGCACTCCGCCTTCTTTAAGATCAACAGCGGGCGCCAAATTTTTAGAAGTATCATCGGGAGTATAATACCAAGGGTCACCTTCCCTATAATCAGAGTTCAGCGTGAAGCCCTTCAACTTATAGAGGGGATTTACTGTTTTCTGTGTTTCTATCTTTGTGGAAAGGCTCGGCAGCGTTTCGGGAACTTCCTTACCTTCCTCACCCTTGGCCGGTACGGCCGGTGCATAGGGAGTATAGGTGAAACTTGCATCGGTAAGCGTTTGTTCAAGGTTAATGTTGACAATGGGTAAAGCTTGCCCAACCTCCGCTTCCACCGTATATTTCTCTATATTGCCGATAAACACGTTATACTTGTTTTTGGTATTACCAATCTCATCGGTAGCAAAGGTTGGATCATCGGAGGGATAGTTGGATCGGAATACCAATTTTACCTTCCTGGGAACCCATTTTCCGATAAGATCCACGTTCATGGGGATTTTCCAAGTAAGATCATCCTTAGAAAGGCAGATATTTCCTTGGCCATCGTACATCATAACTTCCGAACGTGGTGCGCGACCGGTTTCTTCATCCCCCGGATCAACAAAATAAAATCCTTTAAACTCGTTGTCACCGAAAATTTTTCCCGGCACCAGGTTTGCCACATTGCGTACACCGGGGTTCTTGGATGTATCGGAAACATCGGAGCCAAATACAACATTAATTTTTCCCAAAACATCGCTTGGGTTGCTGCTATCAAAGCCCGATTTTCCGTCCGGCGAACCTTTAAGGAATGTAAGGGTAACCAGCATAGGTACATACCTGGGCACAAGGGTATTCTTGTCAACGGTGACGGTGTATCCGTTATTGGAAGAAAAGTCGCTGCTGACTGCATCCGCGGGGAACCAGCGTTCCGAACGGGGATTCATATCCTTGTCATAATATTGGCGGCGATAATCCGCTGACCACAAACCGTCAAAAACGTAACCGGAAACGGTTCCGAATTTAAGTTCTTCGGAATTTTTGCCAACCAAATCCGCCGACACCGCACCAAAGGCCAAGTTTCGCTCTTTGGGTTTTCCGATTTGAATACGCTTCTTTTTGTCCAACATAACATAAATGGTATCGCTTTTCCATTTAAACGAAGCCCTCATTACCAATATGACATTTTCGGGGTTCACACCCACGATGGGTCCGTAAAAACTAACGCCGTTATCGTCTTTTAACACGGACAATTCGGTACCGTTGGTCTCATCGTAAATGACGATATCACCGTCAAGCTCGTAATTATCGTGGGCTCCCACGGAAATGGCACGACCGTAAACCTCTGCGCCCTTTACCACGTAAGTGGCAATGGAACCAACAGAAATTTTACCCCACTGATCGGTGGTGGTGTAAACGCTGTTTACACCGTCATATCCTCGGGAGGCGGGGCCTTGCAATTCGTAACGGAAATTACCGCCGTCCATAATAAAGGTTGCATTAACCGTTACATCGGAATTGGGCATGTCAAAGACATTCTTTTCAACCGGCAAAGAAGTACCGTTTGTTGTTATAACGGTGATGGAACCTTCTTTTACAGTCATTCCCTTTGCGGGGAATATTTCAATAAAAACCCTTTCGCCATAGTTGGCATTGGAAATACGCTCGTCCATTTTGGCACCGGCGTAAAAGTTGATTACGTGACCTTCGGAAGTAACTTCTTCATTAACAAGAATTTTTCCGTATTCACCGCCGTCGGAAACAACCAACTGGGAAAAAGAACCCAAATCGGTGTTAAATCGATAGTCGGTGCGTCCTTCAAAGGGCACAAAAACGGTTTCCAAAGTCTCTTCGAAGGCAGCGGCATCTATACTCATCGCCGTGGATACGGGGTTCTTTATGATCAAATTGGATACAGGTGCACCACGGAATGCTGCCTTTCCGACGCTTTTCACATTAACGGGCAATTCCACGTGGGAAATTTCCGTATTGGCAAAGGAATAATCACTAATGCTTTCCAATGCCATAGGCAATTTCAAGCCGTAAATCTTCAAGTTTTCGAAGGCAGCGGCTCCCACATCACAAACAACGCTGCCGTTTATGTACTGAGGAAGATCCAACATTTCAATTTTTTCACTTCGCATTGCCAAGGGGTCAAGGAAGCCCAAAACAGAGGCTCGCACACCGCCTGAGTCCTTCAATTCGGTTCTAAACTGATAGGGAGACACTCTAATGCGTGCTGATGCATAGTAGCCGTCCCTGTGAACGATAAGGTCTGCTTCACCACCGTTTTTTGCCACAATTTTGGGTAAAAGGCTCTGCTCGTAACCTTCTTCGATAACAAAAACATTTTCATCGGAACTTTCCCAGTTGGGCAACTCCACAAAGGTTCCCGTATATTGCACGGGAGCCTGGGCGTATCCGGCGAAGGAAAATTCATCTATCGTAATACTGACTTTTTCTTCCGACTCAAAGGCGGCACGAACGGTAATACTGGCAGCCGGCATGGAAAATCGCTTCTTTCCTTCATTGATTTTTACAGCGGATTTTCCCTTGGCGATATACTGCAACGATCCTTCCGTCAACTTCATACCGGCATCGGGAATTACCGTAACCTTTACAGTTGACCCCACCGCAAAACGGGATTGTTCCAGGGAGATGATTCCTCCCGGGACGGGTTCAACCTCTGCTGTAAAAAGCATCAATTCCTCAATCTGCTGAGGGCCCTTGCAAGCAAAGAAAATGCTCATCACCGCAAGTGCAAAAACAAACTTTTTAAAAACGAACTTATTCATAAAATCTCCTTACATCGTTTTTAACTTTTTCTTCTCTACACATTTTTATACAGACATTTTTTACTGGTAATATTGTAACACAGCTTTTTAAATTTGTCAACTGAAAATAAAAAAAATATCGATTTTTTTTAAAAAATTTATTTTTTTAAAATGATTTTTCAATAGTTTTTCAAT
>JAFNZQ010000305.1 GCA_017382775.1 Spirochaetaceae bacterium | reverse complement strand
TCTTCATACAAAAGGCTGTGCGATTGATGAGCGTAAAGCCTTTTAACATCCCCAGCTTAAACGATAAAATTGTGGTAATAAAAATTTACGGATCCGTATTTTTCGGAACTGTCAGCAAGGTGGAACAAGCAATTTCCGATATTAATCGTGATTTTACCGTTTTGGTTTTGGACATGCGGGATGCACTTTATATCGACGCGGCAGGAATCCATTCTTTCGAGCAATTGTACGATCAAATTCGCCACAGCGGAAAACAACTTTTCATCGCCAATCTTACGGAACAACCTAAAAAATTGTTCTCGCGACATAATTTGAACAAATTGTTCCCCGCAGGAAATTTTAACGCCAATTTGGAAAAAGCAATTATGGAAGCCGAGAAAATTATAGAAAAAACATCAAAATAATTTGAGGTAGCAGTGGCCGCAACGCTAATGGGAAAACAAATTTTTTCGATCTCACAAATAACCGAAAAGGTATCATCCCTTTTCAAAGAATCTTTTACCGATATTTCCGTGGAAGGTGAAGTCTCCGGAGTCAGTGCTTCTTCCACAGGACATTATTACTTCACATTGAAAGATTACGAAACGGATGACACCCTCAGCGCCGTAATTTTCAAGTGGCTTTATCAATCCATTGCATTTTTACCCAAACAGGGCGATAAAGTCATTGTTACGGGAAAAATTTCTCCCTACGGAAAACGCAGCAATTACAGCATTACAGTTCAAAAGGTGGAACGAAGTGGTGAGGGAGAACTTTTAGCAAAACTGGAAGAGTTGCGAAAACGGATGGCAGCGGAAGGCCTTTTTGACGAAAGCCGAAAAATCCCAATTCCGGAATATCCGCGAATCGTGGGAGTGGTAACATCACCCACGGGGGATGCAATTCACGACATAATTTCCAATTCCCACAGACGAGACAGTTCCGTAAATATAATTTTGTTTCCGGCCGCGGTTCAGGGAGATTTAGCTGCCACGAACATTGCCGCCCAAATACGTTGTGCGGATCGACTGGGACTTTGCGACGTAATAATCGTCGGTCGCGGTGGCGGCTCCTTTGAAGATTTGCTTCCGTTTTACGACGAAAAAGTTATTCGCGCCGTTGCAGAATGCGAAACGCCCATTATAAGTGCGGTGGGACATCAGCAGGATTGTCCCTTTTGCGACCTTGCCGCCGATTGTCGCGTAGCCACTCCCACAGCCGCCGCCGAAATGGTTACACGACATCCCAAAGCGGAAATACTTTCCTATGTGGATTTATGTGTTGAAAAACTGGAAAATTCAATTCGGGCAAGGATAGAGCACGCCCGTCTACTGATAAAAACTTTCTCCAAAACCGATGGGAATTTTTTCATTGAAAATGCCAAAGGAAACTTGGTTCGTTCACTGGATTTTGCCACAGAAAGTTTAATCAACTCAATGCATGAAAAAATTTCCATGTCACGAATACGGTGGGATTTTGCCACGCAGAAAATTCAACTGGCCGATCCAAATCACATTCTTAAACGGGGATTTGCCATTGTTCGAAAAAACGGTTCTGTGGTAAAATCATCCGGGGATGTTTCCACCGCGGATTTGTTGCAAATTCGTGTGGCAGACGGTGATTTTACCGCAGTTGTGCAGTAAAATCGGTGATTCCCCGAAGGAAATCGCCGATTATTACCCTTTTGTTATTTTGCAGCGATGCATTCAATCTCCACCAAAGCGCCTTTGGGAAGATCTTTCACAGCGAAACAACTGCGTGCCGGATAGGGTGCAGCAAAAAACTGGCTGTAAACTTCATTTACAGCGGCAAAGTCTACGATGTTTGCCAAAAGAACGGTTGTTTTGGTAACATCATCCATTGTGTAGCCGGCTTCTTCCAAAATGGCTTTCATGTTTGAAAGAGACTGGGTTGCAGCCGCTTTAATTTCAGTTACCAATTCACCACTGGCAGGATCTACCGGAAGCTGTCCGGAAACAAAAACGGTATTTCCCACCTGTGTAGCCTGGGAATAAGGTCCGATTGCGCCCGGTGCCTTGGCGGTTTCAATTTTCTTTTTCATAAGAAAACTCCTATTTTATTTTTTTACCCGAAACGTATTTTGCAAAAACGTTCGAGTAGGTTCCAGTGTAAAAAAGGCGTTCCAACCGTTCCGCCGGTGAGAATTTTCGACCGGATTTTAAATTTTCGTCGTCAAAAACCACAACGTCGCCTTCGTAGCCTTTTTCGAAACTTCCGACTTTGCCGAAAAATTCCCCACCACCTAATGTTGCAAGGAAAAAGGCCTCCTTTGCGGTAAGCTGATCGAACTTGTCTCCAAGGAAGTGGGAACGCAACTTCGATGCCTGTATTGCAGCCTTGCAGTTTTCGGTTACGCTCAAACTTTCGCCGGCCGCAACATCTGTTCCAATTCCGACTTTCACTCCGGCTTTAAGCAATTTTTTTATGGGCGAAACGCCACTGGTTAAATTCATGTTGGAAAGAGGACAGTGGGCAACGAAAACTTGGTTTTCCTTCAAAAGTTCTATGTCGCGGTCTTCCAAATGGACGCAATGGGCCATTACAACCTTTCCGCCACGGCCGCCGAAAAGGCCGAATTTATGATAAGCCTCGCTGTATGTCTTCGCATCGGAGCAAAGTTCTTTCACCCAGGCAACTTCCGAAAGATTTTCCGACAAGTGGGATTGCACGGGCAGGTTGGTCTCTCCGTGGATTTTACTCAATTCTGTCAGTAATTCTTCACTACATGATGGGAAAAATCGCGGAGTGAGAATGGGGCGAGTATTTTTGTAGGCAGAACACCGCTCAATCCATTCCTTGGTGGATTTAACCGAATCCGCCGTGGTTTCGCAAAGGTAATCCGGAGAATTTCTGTCCATGTTCACCTTTCCCACATAGCATTTAAGGCCGGATTTTTCCAACATATCCATGAAATTCAATGTGGTTTTGGAATGAATACTGGCAAAAATTACCGCTCTCGTGGTGGAACTTTTCAGCAATTCGTCGGTGAAGTATCCGTACACCTTTGCACCGTATTCTTCGTCGGCGAATTTACTTTCTTCCTTAAAAACATAGTTGTTCAGCCAAGGGAGCAATTCCAAATCCATTTGAATCCCTTTGATGGAATATTGGGCTGCGTGGGTGTGAAGATCAACAAATCCCGGTGTTATCAACTTTCCCACAAAATCGTGAAAGGCAAAACCTGCAAATTCGGGGGGAATTTTCGGGTAAATTCCCTGAACCAAACCGTTTTCAATTATCAAATATGAATCTTCGTAAATGGCTAAATCATCACTACTTTTCGAATAAACAAAATCACCATGTAAGACCAAATTTTCCATATTCTTATTATAATTCTGATTCTTGAATTTGTCAAGGGAAAAAATAAAATCTTCGGAAATTACTTGTTGACAAAAATGTTATTTTAGAGTATTCTCTACGAGGAGTTAAAATGAATCGAGTTTACAATTTTTCCGCAGGACCTTCCCAACTTCCGGAAGAGGTTCTTGCCCAAGCAAGAGATGAAATGCTCAATTACAACGAGTCCGGCCAAAGTGTGATGGAAATGAGTCACCGTTCCCGATTTTATGAGCCGATTATTGAAGAAACCGAAGCTTTGGTTCGGGAACTTTTAGGAGTCAGTGATGATTATTACGTCCTTTTTTTACAAGGCGGTGCAACGTTGCAGTTTTCCTGCATACCCCTTAATTTGAAACGGCGTGGCAAGGCGGCCTATGTTGATACCGGCGTTTGGGCAAATAAGGCTTGGAAAGAGGGTGGAAAATTTTTGCAAGCCGACTGTGTTGCATCAAGTGCGGATGAAAAATATCGTCGCATCCCCGAAATTCCCGAAATCCAAGGGGATTACGACTATCTACACATAACAATGAATAATACAATTATGGGAACAAAATATTCTGCCATTCCCTGTTGCGGAGAAGTTCCGTTGGTGGCGGATATTTCCAGCTGCATATTGTCGGAACCCTTGGATGTTTCCCGTTTTGCCCTTTTATATGCAGGAGCACAGAAAAATCTCGCTCCCGCCGGTGTTACCTTGGTGGTGGTGAAAAAAGATTTGTGTTGCGGAGTGGGGAACGCTCCCCTTTATCTTGACTACAAAATTCATGCCGAAAGCGGTTCAATGTACAATACGCCTCCTTGTTATACAATCTACATGATGAACCTGGTTTTGAAATGGATTCGTTCCAACGGCGGTGCCGCGGCCATGGAAAAACGCAACAAGGAAAAGGCGGATTTGCTTTACAACTATTTGGATTCCGGCGACTTTTTTTGGGCGCCGGTGGAAAAGGGAAGCCGCTCATTGATGAACGTTCCCTTTCTCATTCGGAACGTGGAAGGTGATTTGGAAAAAGAGCTGAACAAAAAGTTCGTTTCCGAAGCGGAAAGCCACGGGCTGATAAACCTTGCCGGCCACCGACTAGCCGGAGGAATGCGTGCATCCATTTACAACGCCATGCCTTTGGCCGGTGTGGAAGCATTGATTCGCTTTATGGAAGATTTCGCAAAAGAGAATCGCCACAAAACAAGGGCGTAAAGTCAGTACTCATCGTTCGCTTTTACGAGTTTGTACTTCTCGGCGGGAATGGAAAAGTTTTTTCGCAATCCGGTTTCGAAGGACACTGTTATAATGAGGCCTTCTTCCGTGTAAGAATGTTTGTACACGGCCCCGTAGCCGTAATCATCGGAAAAAATTCGCTGTCCCACAGGCCATTCCCGTTCCCATGGAGATTTAGACGGAGTTGAACGTATATTATTGAACCAAAAATTTTTGGTCTCGGAAAAATCCTCGGATTTTTCATCATCTTCACCCATCACTTCTTTAAGGAAAATGCTGGGCTTGTAGTACCACATGTCGCCGGTATACGTTCGTCGATACTTACAGTATGTGAAAATTACCTTGTCCTTAGCCCTGGTTATTCCCACATAAAAAAGTCGCCGTTCTTCTTCCAGCTCATCAAAGGTTTTATCCTCCCTGGGAAATTGCCCCTGTTCCAAACCGCTTATTACAACACGACCAAATTCCAGCCCCTTTGTGTTGTGCAAGGTGCTTAAAGTGACCACATCATCTGAAGTCTCTTTTTGAATCATGGTGTTGTCCAAATTTGTATTATCCAAAAATTGCAAAAGGCCTTCGCCGGTTGCAGGATATTCCCCTGCCAAACGAGATAATTCTTCCAAGTTGAACAAACGATCTGTGTTGTTTTCCTCATCTTTTTTTTGATACAGTTCTCTGAGGCCGCTTTTTTCAAAAAGAATGTTCACAAATTCCGAAAGGCAGGTTTGCCGCTCCTTGGAATCATAATCGGTTTCCGAAAAAAGCGAGCCATTCCGGGTGGCATCTCTGTCCATGCGGATTTTTTCTCCGGCTTCTCGGAAAATTTCAAAAAAGTCATTCAGCCCTTTTTGAGCATCTTTGCTCAGCAAAGGCATTGCTTCCTTTCCGGCGGTGAAATAATCCACGCCCTTATTCTCTGCCACAGAGAGGATTTTCCCAAGACTTTTCTCCCCAAGTTTGCGGGCGGGCTTGTTGATAATTCGCATGAAATTTACCGTATCCGTGGGATTTAAAAAAACCGAAATGTAGGCAAGACCGTCCTTAACCTCTTCACGCTCAAAAAATCCGGAATTTCCGAAAACCTTGTAGGGAATTTTGTTGCGAGAAAATTCCTGTTCAAAGGCCCGCGACTGGGCGTTTGTACGATAGATAATTGCCCAATCGGAGTAAGACTGCCCTTGCTTAATTCCTTCCTTTATTAGTTGGCAGATTTTTTGCGTCTCTTCATCGGTATTTTCAAATTGAAGAACGGAGGGTTTTTCACCGGGACCACGGTGGGAAACCAATTCTTTTCCATGGCGACCGCAGTTGTTTCTTATGGATTTGTTGGCTGCTTCCAAAATGGGTTCCACAGAACGGTAATTGGTTAATAAACATATTTTTTCGGTGCCGGCGAATTGATCGGGAAAAGACAAAATGTTTTTAATTTCCGCACCGCGAAATTTATAAATTGACTGATCGTCATCACCCACAACGCACAAATAGGTGGACGGAGAATTTAAGGCCTGCAAAAGTTCAAATTGAGCAACGTTGGAATCTTGGTACTCGTCAACCATTATTGTGGAAAAACGGCGGCTTATCCTTTGTTGTATTTCCGGAAATTTTTTTAGGATTTGCCTTGGACGTAAAATCAAGTCGCCGAAGTCAACATTTCCGGTTTTTCTCAAAGCTGTCTCGTAAATGGAATAAATCGCGGCAAATTCGGGAGAGGAATCTATGGCGGATAAATCATCGTCGGGAGAAAGGCAAAAATCCTTGGCACGAGCAATTTTGAAAATAAATTCCTTTGCGTCAGATTTTGGACAATCGGGAATTGCCTTTCTCAACAAACTCACGCTGTCGTCTTCATCATAAATCACAAAATTGGATGAAATTCCGTCTTGCTCACCATAATATCGCAAAAATTTTGCTCCAAAGGAATGGAAGGTACAAATTTGGGCTTTTTCCGCCAAAGGATTTAGCATACAGGCTCGTTCACGCATTTCGTTGGCGGCTTTTTTCGTAAAAGTTACGGCTAAAATGGACCGCGGATCAACACCATTATGAATTAAATAGGCAATTTTCGTTGTGATTACACGAGTTTTCCCCGTTCCTGCGCCTGCCAAAATCAAAAGCGGCGAGCCGGAATGGATTACAGCCCGTTTTTGTTCATCATTGAGAGTGTTGAGAATATGATCCATAGAAGGATTATAAATCATTTTTCGCCAAAAGTCAACAGAAAATTTGATTTGAGGAAAATTTTCATCCCACTTGACTAAAAAAAAAATATGTGCTATCATATAACTATGTCGTATAAAGCCACTGCCATTATCAAACGTCCTCAACGTTTTGCCGATTTAATCGGACAAGAATTTGTCGCGGAAACTCTGCGTAATTCCGTACAAAACGGAAAAATCGCCCACGCCTACATTTTTTCCGGCCCTCGCGGTTGCGGCAAAACTTCCAGCGCCCGTATTTTGGCAAAGGCCGTAAACTGTACCAACCTTCAAGACGGCGAACCTTGCGGAGTTTGTGAATCCTGCAAGCAAATCACCGCCGGAGTTTCCACGGATGTTTTCGAAATCGACGGAGCGAGCAACACCGGTGTAAACGACGTTCGGCAAATCCGCGATGATGTACTTTTTCCGCCGGTTTTGTGCAAATACAAAATTTTTATAATTGACGAAGTTCATATGCTTTCCCAAAGTGCTTTCAACGCCCTTTTGAAAACCATTGAAGAACCTCCGGCCTACGTTATTTTCATTTTCGCAACAACGGAAATTCAAAAAGTTCCTGCCACAATAAAAAGTCGCTGCCAGCATTTTAATTACAGACTGGTTTCTCCGGAACGTATTTGCGAATTGCTGACCAACGTTGCCCAAGAACAGAAAATTCCCTTTGAAAACGAAGCCTTGTTGAAAATTGCATCCCAAGCCACGGGAAGTATTCGCGACGCTTACACCCTTTACGATCAAGCTGTGTCCTACACAGCCGGAAATTTAACGGCGGAAAGAGTGCAATCCATGTTGGGACTGGTGGATATTTCCACAATGAACGACTTTTTCGAATTTTGCGTTGAGGGAGAAAGCCTGTCGGTTTTACAGAAGTTTGACGATTTTCTGCAATCGGGAATTTCCGTGGAACAATTTACGGTGAATTGCATTGACTATTTACGAGGACTTTTGCTGGTTCGCTCCGGAGTGACCAACGCCTCGGTGATAGGTGAAAATCACGAAAAAATTTCCCAAAAAGTCCTTTCCGGATGGGACATTCCCAGAATCGAAAGGGCACTTTCGGTGTTTTTACAACTTTTTCGCGACCTGCGTTTTTCCGCAAGCCCTCGATACGAGGTGGAAGCGGCCATTATCCGACTTTGCACATTGAAAAAGACCGCCACAGCCGAAGAAATCCTGTGTGATTTAACCCAGTTACGGCAAATGGTGTCGTCGGGACAGGTTGATTACACATCGGCCGATAAAAAAAAAAACTGATTTTGTAACGAAAATTCCCTCTCCTCCATCAGAAGAAAAACCTTTCGTTCCCACTGAAATAAAATTAGAGGATTTATCGGGAATCAAAAATGAACTAATCGCCGTTTTGCATCGAGAAGGCTCAATGGCGGCAGTGTTGCTGGAAAAAACCACGGACTGGAAATTTGACGGCGGAAAGTACGAATTTACCGTAAATTCAGATTTCGAAAAACACCAAATTGAATCAACTCGAGCCCAGATTTTAAACGCCTTGTCTAAAATCACAGGAAAACACTTGACATTTACCGTTAATTCTGCTATAATTACATCGGACAGTAGCCCGGGAGAAACTTTACCCGTGGAAATCGAAATATTGAAAAAACTGTTTAACGCCACGGAGGTGAAAAATGACGATTGATCCCATGAGTTTGTTGAAAAATGCCCAAAATTTGCGGCAACAATTTTCAACAGCCCTTGAACAAATGAAAAAAATAACCGCGGAAGGAATGTCCGGCGGCGGTCTTGTTAAAGTTACATTAAACGGAAACTTTGAATTGGAAAAAATTGTGATCGATCCCACAGCTGTGGACAATCGGGATGTGGCAATGCTCCAAGATTTAATCATCTCCGCTCACCACGATGCCCAAACCAAAATTCGTGAAACATTGAACGAAAAGCTTTCTCCTGCCCTTGCAAACGGGATGTTTTCGGATTTTTCACTGTGAACGCCATTGAAAACCTAGCGGAATCTTTCTCGTCCATGCCCGGAATCGGAAAAAAAACGGCAATGCGATTGGCCTATTTTTGCCTAAAAGCCGACGCCGGGTTTTTACAACAATTCGCATCGGAATTAACCGCAATACAGTCAAAAATCAAAAAGTGTTCCGTCTGCGGAAGTTACACCGAAGTTGATCCATGCCCAATTTGCAGCGATCCGACCAGGGACACATCCACAATTTGTGTGGTGGAACAGGCCCAAGATGTGGTTACCATAAACGGCTCCGGTGAATATTCCGGAGTGTTCCATGTGTTGGACGGAGTGATTGCACCCTTGGAAGGCATTGGGCCGGAAAAATTGGCCATTCCCCAACTGATAAAACGTCTGAATGAAAATAATGTGAGAGAAGTAATTTTCGCCCTAAATCCCACCATTGAAGGCGATACCACAGCCTTGTATTTACAAAAAATCCTTCAAGAAATCAATCCGGAACTGAAAATAACCCGTCTTGCTTCCGGGCTTCCGGTGGGCGGTGATATTGAATATGCTGACAAACTTACCCTCGCTCGCAGCTTTCGTGCCAGAATGACTTTCTAGCATTCTGCCGCTGCGAGGGCATCTTAACGATTAGTGTCGAATTTTTTCCCAAATTGCATCGTATTTTTGGAGATTTTCACCCAATTCCACGCGCAATTCGCAATTTTCCACATCTTCGGGAGTGTAATGAGGTTTCAATTTTGTAAATTCAGCGGCGCCGGAATTTACCGTTGCAGGAAATCGGAAATAATCCAAAAATTCCGCATAAATTTCCGGAGTATGGAAAAAGTTGATAAATTCGTGGGCTAAATCACGGTTTTTGGCTGTTCGGGGAATGCAAAATCCTTCCAAATATGAGGGACCGCCACTTTCGGGAATGAAGAAATCAATGTCATCCCACTTATCTTCCGGATATTCGGAAAACACAACTTCGGGATATCCCTGGGCAACCCAAAAATCGCCGGAAGCGAAAGACTTTCCGAAACTTTCCGCATCGAATTTAGCCAAATTGGGTTTCCATTTGTCGTTAATTAGGTGATAGGCCTCTTCCAATTCCTTATCGTCAACGGAATTGACGGAATATCCCAAATAATTCAGTGCATCGCCGATAACTTCTCGGCGATCGTCCATCATGCACATTTTTCCTTTAAATCGTTCATCGGCGAAAATGCTCCAATCCCGTGGATAATCCGGCGGAACCTTGGTTTTATTAACCATAATTCCCGATGCACCGAAAAAATAAGGTACATTGTACTGCATATGGGGATCAAACTTGGCTTTGGCCAAGGTTTTGGGATTCAAATATTTTGTATTGGGAATTTTGGACAGATCGATTTCGGAAATCATATCCAATTTTATCATTACTTCGATAAAATCTTGGCCGGGAACAACCAAATCGTAACCGGTGGCACCGCCAAGAAGTTTGGCAAACATTTCTTCATTGGATGCATAGGTGTCCAGTTGAACTTCGGCATCAAACTTTTCTTCAAACTTTTGAATAATTGAATCCGGCATATAATAGGTCCAATTAAAAAGGTGAAGAACGTTCTTCTTTTCGCCACAAGAGACGAAAAGCATGGCACAAAAAACAAACGCAAAACATAATTTTTTCATGTCAAGTCCTTTTATTTGAAAATTCCTTTTCAAATAACTGATTTATTGAGGAATTCTAGCACAAATAAAATTTTTTGTCAATAAAAAAGTTAATTTTTCTGTTGACAAATTTCCAAAATCGGTGTATATTGAATACATGAGCATTTGTTCATATATTCAATATTGGAGCGATTATGAATTTTGATGCAATGACCGAAGACGATTTTGCAAAGTTGGAAGAAATATACATGCTTTTTGCCAGTGTTCCCAGGCTTAAAATTTTGTTGCGACTTAATTCCCGGGGAGAATGCAGTTCCGGAGATTTGGCCCTTGCGGCGGGATTATCCCAAACCGCAGCCAGTCATCAGTTGAAGGATTTACGTCGCTCAAAAATCGTAAAAACCAGAAAATCCGGAACAAATGTTCTGTACAGCCTCGATGATCATCACATAATCAACATTATCCAAAGTGCAATGCAGCATATTTCCGGAGAGAACTGTCACGAAGGAGATAGCCACGATGAATAAATCTCACAGCGAACACGAATCTCATTCCCATGGCGGATGTTGCGGTCATTCTCACAGCGAACACGAATCTCATTCCCACGGCGGATGCGGATGTGGGTGCGATCATAATCGGGAAATCGGAAAATCGGAAATAAAGGCGACTTTGACAAAATTGGCCTCTTCATTGGTGGTATTTATTTCCGCAATTTTGTTGCAACGGGGATTTTTGCCCGTGGACGCGCCACCCTACGCCTTCGTTGGCCTTTTCTTTTTGGCTTATTTTTTGTGTGCCTTTGAAATTTTCAAAAAAGCGGTCACCGGTTTGGCGACAGGACATTTTTTAGATGAAAATGCCCTCATGTCGGTGGCATCCGTGGCAGCAATTTTTTTGGGAGAAATCGAAGAAGGTTTTGCAGTTTTGTTCCTTTACAATTTGGGTGAATTCCTCCAGGATTTATCCGTATCTCGCAGTCGAAAAAACATTGCCCAACTAATGGACGGTCGCCCTGATGTGGCTTCGGTTAAGAGGAACGAACAATTGGAAACAATTCCTGCCGAAGAAGTAAAAGTGGGAGAAATTTTTGTTGTGAAACCCGGTGGAAAAATCCCCTTGGACGGAAAAATTCTTTCCGGTGAAAGTTTTGTGGATGAACGATCCATAACCGGAGAATCCGTTCCCAAAAAAAAGGTGG
>JAFNZQ010000304.1 GCA_017382775.1 Spirochaetaceae bacterium | reverse complement strand
TCATTTTTCATCCTTGAGTTTTTCGCTCAAATTTTTCTTTGCGCGAAATATATGGGACTTAACCGTGTTCAACGGAAGGTCCAAAATTTCTGCAATATCACTGTATTGCAATCCATCAAAAAAGTACATAAGTATACATTGTTTGCACACTTCCGGCAAATCCGAAACGGCCTCGCGTACAGCCTCCATGGCAAGTCCCCTCATATGCACCTCATCGGGAGTGGCATTGGGAGAAGGCTCATCGAAATATTCCGGCAAGGGCAAATCCGCCCGTGTGCGATTCAAAACATTTATTGCAGTGGTATATGTAATTCGTAAAAGCCATGTGGAAAAAAGGGAATTTCCGCGGAAGGTACCCAAATTCGAATAGGCTTTTACGAAAACTTCTTGCAACAAATCGTCCAAATCGCTTTCGTTACGAAAAAAACGACGGGCAAAGGCCTTTACCCTCGGAGCATATTCAATTACCAATTCGGAGAATCTGCTTTTTTCTCCCGCCAAAACGTCACGGATGATTTTTAAATCACGTTTTTGCGGATTTGGCTTGAACGGATTTTGCAACAAATCACTTCAAGCCTTTTTTTGCGGCGACAATGTAGAAAATCAACAATCCCACACCCAAGGAAAGGGGCACAGTGCCACCTAAAAGGGAGTAGGAAAAACCGTCCAATACCGCGAATAAAATTGTCAATGCCAATCCCACCAACAGCAACAGCAAGGAAGCCAGCAATGAGAACAGCACCCAGTTGAATTTAACCGGTGCATAGGCCGATGTTTTTATCAACATCATTATTTCGCGATGCCGCCACAACAGATAAAAGAACACAATGGTTCCGCCGATTACAATACCCACAATGGGAATGATGGCGATAATCACTTGGGCAGCGGGGCTAGTCGCAATCATACGTCCTCCGTTATTTTGACACAAAAATCAAAAAAAAGTTGCATCAATCTATAAATAAATATTGTTCAAAATATATTTTTTTTACCTTGCCCAGTACCAAATTTCGGTTTATTTGCTCTGCCAACTGTTCTTTCACCTTTAATTCCCCCAAAGCCATCAGTTCTTCCTTGGTGTGAAGGGAAAAATAGTTGAAAATCACTCCCGACATCATCTGTTTTTTTTGCTCCAACTCTGCCGCAGCATCAGCGTCCGTGGAGGAATAGCTGAAATAGGGTGATAAAACCACGGAAATTGGCGTGGAATCCGCAGTGAGCAAGCGAAGTTTACCGATTTCCAGAAAAAGTATGTCCCCGGAAGGATTTTTTTTCGCCACCCTTTGCAGCGAGGGATCGGCACGACGCATTCCGCTGGCGAAATCGGCCTTTTTGGTAACAAAGGCTGCAATCGTGCCCGACAAAATAAGAAAAATGATTGCCAGCATCAAAATGAACAAAATTTTTTGTACAAAATTAAGGTTATTAAACACATTTAAATTCTACCTCAATTTGGGAAAAATGTCAATAGCCAATGAGAAAATCTTTCCGGCCTTTAAGAATAATAACCCTGTTGCAACCGATTTCCCGAGAGAAAATTGTTTGGAAAAATCACATTAGGGGAGCCAAAAGCCGAAGAATGTCCTGAAACAAACGGGCTGCCAAGTTGGGTGTGCAATCTTTAAGGGTGATTTTTTTGCAAACCTTTTGGGTTTCCAAAAAGTCATTTTTCAAATCCCGAATTACAGGTGAATTGTAAATGCAGGTTCCGCATTCAAAGTGAAGATAAAGGCTGCGAAAATCCAAATTTCCGGTTCCCACTGTGGCGATTTTGTCGTCGGAAACAAAGGCTTTGGCGTGCAAAAAACCTTTGGAATACTCGAAAATTTTCACACCGGCCATTATCAGTTCCCGATAATAGGAACGGGTTGTCATGTGAACCAACTTTTTATCGTAGCGAAAGGGCGTTATAATGCGGACGTCCACTCCACTTTTCGCTGTTAAAGCAAGGGCCGAAATCAGGCTGTCGTCCACAATCAGGTAGGGAGTGTATATGTAGAGATAATTTTTCGCGTTGTTGATTATTTGCAAATACACATGTTCGCCCACATTTTCGTTATCCAAGGGACTGTCGCCATAGGGTTGGATGAAACTGCCACCGGAACTTTGGCCTTCATTTTTCGAAAGATACCTTGTGTAATCCTCGGTAGTTCCGGTGCATAATTCCCACATTTGCAGGAACATAATTACGAAACTGCTAACGGCAGGTCCTTTTATCATAATGGATGCATCTTTCCAGTGACCAAACCTGTCTGTGGCGTTAATGTATTCGTCGCCTATGTTTATTCCGCCGGTGAATGCAACCTTCCCGTCAATTACAGCTATTTTTCTGTGGTCGCGATTATTTTGGGTTACAGTGAGTATGGGGATGAATGGATTGAACACGGAACATTCAATCCCGTATTTATTTAAACATTGGTAAATCTCTTTGGGAAGTCTCGAAAAACAGCCTATATCATCGTAAATAATTCGTACGGTTACACCTTGGGCTGCCTTTTTCTTTAACACCGCAAAAATTTGACTCCACATAACTCCGGTGCCGATTATGAAATATTCCAAAAATATGTATTTTTCCGCCTTTTCCAGTTCCGACAAAAGGGCTTCCAATTTTTTTTCCCCGGGGGAAAGATATTTTTCGTAGCAGTTTTCGTAAATGGGAAATCCCGCAAAATTTTGTAAATATGAAATTTGGGAACTGTACTCATGGAAACTTTTCACCGCTTTTTCGTAATCGGATTTATCATTCAAATAATCACCACAGGTTTTTTGGTGATTTTGTATCATCCTTTTGGGAAACCTGCTTCCTCCGATTTGTAGCCTAAAAAGCAAATACAGCATTCCGCCAAACACCGGGAAGGACAAAATAAGGAATATCCATGTCAGCTTAAATCCGCCCTTCATCTTTCTTGAAACTATGTGCAAGGCAACGAGAAAACTTGTGCCCACGAGAATATGATGCAATGTGCGTGAGAAGGTGCTTTGAGAAATGATTATGTAAAATAAAAATCCGGCTTGAAGAAGTATTAAGTAGACAAACAAAGCCCTTTTTTGAAAAAACAGCCACAGCCATTTTTTTCCGTGTAATTTTTTATCCACATTTTCCATATAAATATAATATAAGAAAAAATATATGAAAAGACAATGTTTATCGCCTTGACAAAAGGAAAGAAACAGGATAGAATAACCAACGGAGGCAAGGATGAGCATTTACGATTCTTTTTCCAAAGTACGCGACGAAGTTGCAGCCTGTGCTTTGGCTTCGGGACGAAAGGAAGATGATGTCCAACTCATGGCAGTGAGCAAATTCCACAGTCAACAGGAAATAGAAGAGGCAATAAACGCCGGAGCCACTCTTTTCGGAGAAAACCGCGTTCAGGAAGCTGCTGAAAAATTTCCCTATTTGCTGGACAAATTTCCTCAAATTCGTCTGCACCAAATCGGAAGCCTTCAACGGAACAAGGTAAAAACGATTTTGCCCTTGGTCACCTGCGTACAATCCGTGGATCGCATGGAATTAATCAACGAAATGGAAAAAATTGCCGATAATTCAGACAGACATGTGGAGATTTTGCTGGAATACCACACTGCCGAAGATTCCAAATCGGGATTTGTAAATTACGACGATGTTTTCGCCGCATTGGAGGGACTTAAATCCTGTGGCCACCTGCATCCGGTGGGATTTATGACCATGGCTCCCTTTTGTGATGACGAAAAGGCAATCCGTGCTTCCTTTATACAATTACGGAACATCATGGATAAGGCAAAGAGTGATTTCCCCGAATTTGACTTTTCGGTTCTGTCCATGGGAATGAGCGGCGATTACAAAATTGCCATTGAAGAAGGTTCCACCCTTGTTCGCATTGGTACAGCCATTTTCGGACCGCGATAATTATTCCGCGAAATCCCCTTATATTTACAGGGGTTTTATGAAACGTTTTTTTCTGTACGCACTGTTTTTGACTCTTTTCTGTCCCGTTTTTAGTCAAGAGGATGCCACCCAAGGTCAAATCACCGAGGGGGAAAGTTCCGCACAAGTACAACCAATCAGCGAAGAAACCTCCATCCCCGAGGAAACGGAAGAGTCTACGAAAAAAACAAAGGAAAAAGCGGCAAAACCGGCAAAACCGGCGAAGCCTAAACCCCAAGTGGAAATTCCCAACGCCAATATTTCCCCGGACATTGATGACTTAACCGATGATGAAGCGAGGATTCTTAACCGAGCCGTTCGTGAAAAACAGGAACTTCCCCTGTGGATTTCAGATATTCGCCGAGCGGAAGTGATTACCTTCGGATCAATCCCATTCACCATGTTGGGAGTGTCCCTGGTTACATCCATAATTCAGTGGGGAGAAAGCGGATTCGACCCCAACGGTTTTCCCAACCCTTTGGATACATCTCCGGACACTGCAAATTTTTCCCAGGACGAAATTTGGCGTAACGTGGGAATTGCGGCAGGAATCAGTTTGGGAATTGGCGTTACCGACTTTATCGTACAAATGATACGACGGGCCAAGGCAAAAAAGCGCCTCGTGGATGCAACCTATTTGGAAAACGTTACCGTAACACCGATTATTCACGATTCACCTTTGGGCTCGGAAGCAGATGATAGTGCATCTTCTTCCCGGGAAAATCCCACGGTGGAAACCAAATGATTTTTTCATTCATCGTTGAAGACAAGGATTTTTTTTCACGACGCCTTGACGCATGCATTGCTCAAAAATTGGGAATCACCCGAAATCAAATAAAAAACCGCCTCATTTCCGCCACAATCAACGGGAAAGCCGCGAAACTGTCCAAATCCGTGGAACTCAATGATGAAATTACCGTTGAGCTGCAAGATGAAGAAGCCACAGACATTGTGGCGGAAAACATTCCTTTGAAAATAATTTTCGAAGACAAAGATGTGATTGTGGTGGATAAGCAGCAGGGAATGGTTGTTCACCCGGGATGCGGCAATTACGGCGGAACCTTGGTAAATGCCCTGGCCTTTTATTTGGGAAACGCCGAAGAGTTTGAAAACAAAAAATGTCGCCCATTCATTGTTCATCGTTTGGACAAAGACACTTCCGGCCTCATTATTTGCGCAAAAAATGTGGCCGCCCAGGAATTTTTGCAGGAACAATTTCGCAATCGAAAGGTAAAAAAGACCTACGTTGCCATCCTTAAAGGAATTTTGCCTCAAAGCCAAGGGGAAATCAAAAATTATATTTCCCGCCACAGCACTCAACGAAAAAAATTTGCCTGCAACAATGAGGGAAAAGGCAAGTTCGCCCACAGCCTTTTTCGCACCGTAAAAACTTTTTCCGTGGAAAAATCCGGAAAAGCCGACCATTATTCCTTGGTGAAAGTACGAATCAAAACCGGGCGGACACATCAAATTCGTGTTCACATGAAGTCACTGAACTGTCCCATCCTCGGTGACGTAATTTACGGAAGGTCGGACGAAAATTTTCCCAAGGCCGCTTTGATGCTCCACGCTTATAAGTTGAAAATTCAGTTGCCCGACGGCGAAGTAAAAACCTTTCGCTCTCCCCTGCCCCAACGTTTCAAGGATGTGATGTGAAAGTCCTTTTTGATTGCCCCGAATTTTTAATAGCCCACAAGCCACACAAATTTCATTCCGTCAGTTTGGATGATTCAAAGGAAAGTGCCGCCGCAGTTATTGGGGAAAAATTTCCCCAATTGGGTGAAATTCAATGTCGCAACAAAAATGACTTCGGCCTTTTGAACCGTTTGGATTTCGAAACGGAAGGCCTTTTATTGTTTGCAAAAACCCAGCCGGCCTACGATTTTTTACGAAAGGAACAGGAAAATTTCCGTATTGAAAAAAAATATTTGGCCAAATGTGATAAAACCCTCTGCTTGCTCAAAGGATTTCCGCCATTTCAAGGGGAACTTACCTCGCTTTCACGGGAAATTCAATCATTTTTTCGAGGATTCGGCGAAGGACAAAGGGAAGTGCGTCCCTGTATTGAAGAAAACCGCCGCAAAAATGGAACGACAAAGCAATATTCCACAAAAGTGGAAAAAATTTCGGAAAAAAACGGCTGTTTCGAAATTGATTGCACCATTCTTTCCGGATTTCGACACCAAATTCGCTGTCATTTAGCCTGGGCGGGATTTCCCATAATCGGAGACAAAATCTACAACCCGAAGTCGGCAGAGGAAATTTTGGAGCTTTACGCCGTGGGACTTACCTTCCCCCACCCGAAAAACGGCGAAATTTTTTCCTTCGAAAATTTTCCATACCAACAGGATTAAGGGAACAAAATTTCGTAGGCAATATCGGAAATTTCCAACAGTTGAGTTACCGAAAAGGTTTCGCTTCGGGAATTTTCGTCGATTTTTGCTGCGGAAATGATTTTTTCCCCAATTTCTCCGTCCTTACCCAGGGATTTACAAAAATTGCAAAGATTGTTCTTCACCGTTTTCCGTCGCGAGGAAAAAATGCCTCGCAAAAATTTTGGCAAAAAATCTCTATGCTCACAGGGTTTCAAAGCCTTTTTGAACACAACCGAGGCTGATGTAACGTTGGGTTGAGGCCAAAAATAACTTCCCGGCAAATTCAGATGAAGTTTCACATCGTAGGCACTTTGACACAAAACGGTAAATGAGGAATAATCTTTGCTTCCCGGAGCTGCGGTCATGCGACGTTCCACATCCTTTTGCACAGTGATAACACCATTTTCAAAGAAGAAGCCTTCTTCGATGAAGTCAGCGAACAAGGTTGCGGCAATGTTGTAGGGCAAATTCCCGAAAAGCATCTTGGGAGCAGGCTCCGCATTTTTCCAAGTTTTCAAAACGTTGCCTTCAATAATGCGAAAATTATCCCTTCCGCCGAAAAATGAATTCAAAATCTTAACGTAGCCCGTATCGATTTCAAAAACCGTCAGGTTACATCCGGTGTCCAAAAGCAAGGTTGTCATGGCCCCCAGGCCGCCGCCCACTTCCCAAACCTCATCATCGGGTTGGGCGCCCAGTGCGGAAATCAACTTTTTGCGAGCGTTGCCGTTTATGAGAAAATTTTGCCCGAATTTTTTTTGAGGAGCAAAATCGTGGGCTTCCAAAAATGCCTTTATCACCGGAACGGAATCATAATTTATCACAGCAAATCCTTAAAACGTAATGGGCGGAACTTTTCCGAAAAACTCAACTGTAATCCGAATTAGGAAATACAGAAAATTTATAATCTCTCCCGCCGGAAAAATCAAAATCGGGCAACACAGACAAGCAATGGTTGCGAAAAATCCGAAAATGAAAAAAATGCTAACCAACGGCGACACAATCACCGATGACGCAATCCCTATGGGCATTATACATGAAAAAAAATAAATTGTCAACGGTGCGGTGAAAACCTGGGCAGAAATCGAAACCACAAAGGGTTCGCAAATTTTTTTCGGAACAAAGGGGCAAAGGAGGGGTAAAATCCGCGGTGGAAGTATCAAAATTCCTGCCACCGCAGCGTATGAAAGCAAAAATGAAACCTGCAAACCATCCGCCGGTGCAATCACCAGGTGAATCAAAAAGGATAAGGCCAAAACAGAAAGGGCCGAAGCCTCTATCATGAAAAATGAACAAACCAAAGCCAATGTGGTACTCAAAAAGGCACGCAACAAGGATGGGGAAAGTCCGGCGAAAAAAACGAAAATCGCCACCATTGCAAAGGACACAAGGAAAACCAAATTACGTTTCCGTATTTTTTTACCCATTGCAGCCGCCATTCCGCTAAACAACGAGACGTGCATTCCCGATAAAGCTAAAACGTGGGAAAGTCCGGCGTTCTTGAAAGCCTTTCCCGTTCCCGTTTCAATATCTTCCCGAGAGCCGGAAAGCAAAGCCAGCAACAGTCCGCCACCATCTCCCCAGGAATGAAGAAGGCGTTTCAGTTGGAGACGACAAAATCCGCGAAACTGTTCCAAGGCATTTTTCCAACCCCGACTTTCCACCTTTTCCACGGTGAAAAAGTCCGATTTCCCATATTTTCCATGGAACCATCCCTCCATCCCCATTTCCACCAAGGGCAGCGTCGCATCATCGGAGTCGGTTCCGGCTGCGGAATAGAGTTTCCCCGGATAATGGGCCTCGACGATGCCCGCAGGAATAAAAGCCGTTATTTTTCCCCGACAGCTACTGTAAACCTCTCCGTTAAATTCCCGGGACACATCCAAAACCACCCTGTAAGAATTTCCGGCACTTTTAACGGGATTGGATGCCACCTTTGCGAAAACCGCCACCAC
>JAFNZQ010000303.1 GCA_017382775.1 Spirochaetaceae bacterium | reverse complement strand
GAACCCTTGGCCAATTTGGACAATGTCTTAAAGGCCGTGGCCATTTTAACCCACAAAGACGGCCGCAATTTTTCCGTTAGAAGATTCACTGTTTCCACTGCAGGTTTGGTGGACAAAATTGAGGAATTGGCAAACACGGGATTGGCAATCAAGTTGGCTGTATCCCTCACTGTGGCTGACGAAAATCTTCGGAAGCAGTTAATGCCTGTGGCCGGCGGTTTTTCCCTTAACAGATTGCGGGCTGCCATTGATAATTATTCTCGAGCCTCTTCGCGACGGGTTACTTTGGAGATTGCTCTGCTGTCCGGCGTGAATACAGGAGACAATTACGCACGGGCCTTGGTGGAATTTTGTCGCGGTCTGAATGTTCACATCAATTTAATTCGGTGGAATCAGGTGGAGGGTTTGCCCTTTGAAACGCCCACGTCCAAAGAAGTGGATGGATTTCGTCGGATTCTCGAAGAAGGCGGTCTTAACGTTACGGTGCGAATGAGCCGTGGGAAGAAAATTTTAGGTGCCTGCGGACAACTGGGTAAGACTAATTCCGAGTTAAAATGACACATTTTTTTCTTCCGCCAAGGGGAGTGAGAAAAAATGACACAAAAATGCTTTTTGGGGAAGAAAAATTTGAATTTTTGGAATAAATTGCCACTTATGTTGGTGGTCAAAGAGTAATATTTTGGGGGTGCGAAAAGTTTTTTTTAGGGAAAATCCCGTTTTTACAGTGAAATAAGGGTGTTTTTTCGTAAATGCCGAGAAAATTTGGTTAGTTTAAATGTAATTTCAATTTTAATCAAAAGTTGGCACGGTTTTTGCTAGTTATAGTACAAAGCATAAACGGAGGCTTCTTTATGAACACTGAAAAAACATTTGACGACGGAATGATAACTTACTTCAATGAAGTTAATAAAATTCCTCTTTTGTCGCGAGAAGAAGAATTTGAGCTTACCACCAGGGCAAAAGTCGGTGATAAAGCTGCTCGGGCAAAGGTTGTTTCTGCAAATTTGCGTTTTGTTATTAGCGTTGCGAAAAGATATCAGCATCAAGGACTGGATCTTCAAGACTTGATTAGCGAAGGTAATGTGGGATTATTGGTAGCCATTGACCGTTTTGAGCCTAAATTGGGATATCACTTTATTTCCTATGCAGTTTGGTGGATTCGCCAGTCCATTTTGAAGGCATTAGCGGAAAAATCCCGAACAATCCGCCTGCCGGCCAACAGAATAAACGAGATTTTGTTGATTCAAAAGGCTCGGCAAAACACCGATGCACTGGGTGGGGAAGATGAAATTCGTAGCCTGTGTGAGGAATTGGGCATGGACGAAGACAAGGTTCGGGAAATTTTGGCCATCGAAAGGGAAACTGTATCCTTGGATTGTCCCACGGGACACGATGAGGAAGTCGCCCAGCTTCAAGACTTTATCAGTGATGACAAAAACCAAAGTCCCGAAGATGAAGCGATTTATTCCGATTTGAAAGAGGAACTTTCTCGGGTTCTTTTAACTTTGCCGGCGAAGGAAGCCCAGGTTTTGCGTTACCATTTCGGTTTGGAAGGAAATGACACTTTGTCATTGCGAGAATTGGGAGAACGGTTTCATCTTACCAAGGAACGCATTAGGCAAATTGAGAAAAAGGCCTTGAAGCGGCTTCGTGAGCCTGAATTGCAGGGTAATTTGCATACTTATGTTGCATAAAATATATTTTAAGGAAGTTTGAATGAAACTTAAAAAAAAGTCCGGATTTTTTGTAGTTATTGGAATTGTTGCTGTTGTTGTGATTATGGCCTCATCAGCCATCGGTTCATATAATCGATTGGTTGGTTTGGATGAGCAGGTTTCATCCCAGTGGGCACAGGTGGAAAATCAATATCAGCGGCGATTTGATTTAATTCCCAACCTGGTTTCCACCGTAAAGGGATATGCCACCCATGAGGAAAGCGTTTTGGCCCAAGTCACCGAGGCGCGATCAAAATTGGGCGGAGTGGTGAGTATCGACGATTCACTTTTAACCGATGAAGCAAAATTTCGGGAATTTCAAAAAATGCAGGATACATTAGGTGGCGCGTTGCAACGGCTTCTTTCCGTAACGGAGAATTATCCCCAGTTGCAGGCTAATCAGAACTTTTTGGCCTTGCAAGATCAGTTGGAGGGAACGGAAAATCGCATTTCCGTGGAACGAAAACGTTTTAACGAAATTGTTCAGCAGTACAATTCCGCAATCCGTCGGTTCCCCGGTGCATTGTTAGCAAAAATTGCCGGTTTTCAAGGACGTCCGTATTTCACCGCCGCAGAGGAAGCACAATCGGCTCCGAAAGTGGAGTTTTAAAATGACGAAAGGCCAATTAAAACGTTTCCTGAAACTGACAAATGAAGATTTGGATGAAATACGCCAAGCGGTCATAAATTGCGAGAAGAAAACTTCCGGAGAAATCGCATTAGCCGTCGTGGGTGAAAGCGACAATTACGGGTTTTACGAATTGGTTGCGGCAATTTTTGCCGCCGCCTTGGTTTTCACCTTGTCGCTGCCTTTTTATTCTGAAATAAATCAATGTTTATCCCGCTTTTTTTGGTCAGTCGAACCTTGGATTTTGCCGGCTTTTTACGCCTTGGAATTTGGTTTGTTCACGGTGATTTTTCTCATCCTGTTTAATCATCCTGCCATAGATTTTCTGATAATCCCGAAAAGCGTAAAAAACCGTCGTGTTTCCTTGCGGGCCTTGGCCCATTTCGTGGAAAGCGGAGTGTCTCAAACCGTGTCACGATCGGGAATTTTAATTTTCGTTTCGGTTTTGGAACGGCAGGTTCGCATCATCGGCGATTCGGGAATCGTTGCGGTAATCCCCCAAAGTCAATGGGACGAAGTTGCCGCCGATTTGGCCAAACAAATAAAGGTCGGAAACGTTAAGACCGCTTTTATCGAAGCCGTGTCTCGGTGCGAAACTTTTCTTAGTCTGAATTTTCCCATAGAAAAGGACGACAAAAACGAGTTGAGCGACGGATTGGTTATTTTGGAGGGATGATGAAAAAAGGTTTTTTTGCGGGGTTTTTCCTGCTGATTTTCATAACGGCTTCTTTCCCAATTCAGATTCCAAAATTGCAAGGCTATGTGAACGATTATGCCGGAATTATTTCCCCGGAACATCAGGAACGCATCACGGAAACATTGGCGGCTTTGGAAAATCAAACCGGAACGCAAATATTTGTCTTAACGATGCCTTCTTTGGACGGGAACGATCTTACCGACTTTTCTTTTTCCGTGGCTGAATCATGGCAGATTGGCCAAGCCGGCAAAGACAACGGTGCTTTACTGTTGGTTTCCATGGCGGAACGAAAAATTCGTATTGAAGTTGGATACGGCCTTGAAGGTCTTTTAACCGACGCAAAATGCGGTTTGATTATCAGAAATATTTTGACACCGGCTTTTCGCAACAATGATTATTCCCGGGGGATTTTCCAAGGGGTTTCCACCATGGCGGAAGTTGCCGGTGGCGACGATTCCGCAGTGGCGAAAATTCGCGAACAGGAAAACGCCGATGCCGGGTTTGGCGATGTGGCGGCAATTATTATCATGATGATTTTTTGGTTTCTTATCGTTGCTTCGCGAGGACGATTTTGGTTGTTCCCGATGTTTTTTTCCCACGGAGGATACGGTTTTGGAGGAGGATACAGCGATAGAGGCGGATTCCGAGGCGGATTCGGTGGTGGAGGAGGCGGCAGCTTCGGTGGTGGAGGTGCTTCCGGCGGATGGTAAATTTTCGCCGAAAGGTCACATCACATTGCGGAAATCAATTCTTCCAAATCCAACTCGGCTGCCACACAGGGCATGGTGATTTGCCAGTTTTCCAAGACTGCCGGGTGGATTTCCCCGAAAATTCCGGCAACAACCTGTTTGTCATCTTTTTTTGCAAGGACTTTCACCTGGCGGCCGGGAATGAATCGGCTGTCGGATGAAGCCTCCACGGCGTATTCAAATCCCAAATAGAACAGCAACGAGGCCACTTCCGAGGCCATTGTGTTAAAATTATCTTCCGCCGATGCAGAAAGCATTCCCAGAACCTGTCTTGTGCGACAACCTGTGTTCTCCTCATCGCAGATGTACGCCACCTTCCCGATTTCGAAAATCTTGTGGGGGTAAACCGCATTGGCAGAAGTGCTTTCCGCACCCAAAAGGGACGGCAACACGGATGGTCGGACGAATTGGTAATTTTCCGTCATGGGATTGGAAATTTCGATAACGGCGGAACCGTCAAAATTCATTTTGTCAATGAAATTGAGTTTGCTTCCCAAATAGTTGAAAATCATTTCTTGGTAGCCCTGGCCCACAAGCAACATTTTCGTTTTTCGGCTTAATTCGGTGATGGGTAAAAGTCGTCCGATGGTAAAATCCCGTGGCTTTTCTTTACTGAAAGACGAAAGGCCGCGACCGATCATCACATCTTCGGCAACATCTGCGGGGTGAAGAAAGTCGTTCCGATAGGGCGGAATT